>JAZQVK010000021.1:0-11258 GCA_045631765.1 Eubacteriales bacterium | reverse complement strand
ATTCTGGCAGCGGCTTCGGTTGCCGGTGTGGATAAGATCTTTAAGGTGGGCGGCGCCCAAGCCATTGCCGCTTTGGCATACGGAACCGAGAGTATTCCCAAAGTGGATAAAATTGTAGGTCCCGGGAATGCCTTTGTTGCTGAAGCCAAAAAGCAAGTGTTTGGTGTTGTTTCGATTGATATGATCGCCGGCCCCAGCGAGATTCTGATCGTGGCAGACGGCAAAAGCAACCCGCGCCACGTAGCGGCAGACCTGCTCTCGCAGGCCGAGCACGATCGCATGGCCAGCGCCGTGCTGGTCACCGATTCCGCGGCGCTTGCCGAGGCGGTAGCGGCCGAGCTGGAGAACCAGATCCCGCAGCTTTCCCGCGCCGAGATCGCGCGTGAATCGATCGACCGTAACGGCAAGATCATCGTGGCAGATAGCCTTTCTGCCGTGATCGAGATTGCAAACGAGATCGCGCCCGAGCATCTTGAGCTGTGTGTGGACAACCCCTTTGATTATTTAGATAGTATTCGCCACGCCGGCTCGATCTTCATGGGCAGAAGCTGCCCTGAGGCACTTGGCGACTATTTCGCCGGCCCGAATCACACCCTGCCCACCAGCGGCACGGCCAAGTTCTCCAGCCCCCTGTCGGTAGACGATTTTGTAAAAAAGACCCAGTATACCTATTACACCAAGGATGCGCTTGCCCGTGTGGCCGGTGACGTGGCTTTCTTTGCCGAGCAGGAGGGTCTGACCGCCCACGCCAAGAGCGCCGTGATCCGTTTAGAGGAGTAATCATGAGCAGATTTTTCAGCGAGAAGCTCAGCGCTCTCGTACCCTATACCCCGGGTGAACAGCCCAAGGATATGCGCTATATCAAGCTCAATACCAACGAGTCGCCCTTTCCCCCGTCCGAAAAGGCGCAAAAAATGGCGGCAGAGGCAGCCGCGCGCCTGCATCTTTATCCAGCCCCGACCTGCTCGGCGCTGCACAAGGCGCTGGCGGATCTATACGGCCTTTCACCCGACGAGGTGCTTTGCACCAACGGCTCGGATGAGATCTTGAATTTTGCCTTTATGGCCTTTTGCGATCAGAAAAATCCCGCCGTGTTTGCCGATATCACCTACGGCTTTTACGAGGTCTTTGCCGATCTGAATGGGGTGCCCTATCAAAAGATCCCCCTACGCGAGGATTTTACCATCAACGTCGAGGATTACTGCCACAACAACGCCACAATCTTTATCGCCAACCCCAACGCCCCCACCGGCATCGCGCTGAAGCGGGCAGAGATCGAGCGTATTTTACAGGCAAACCCCGATCACGTGGTGCTGGTTGACGAGGCATACGTGGATTTTGGGGCAGAGAGCTGCGTGCCGCTGGTGCGGAAATACGATAATCTGCTCGTTACGCAGACCTTCTCAAAATCCCGTTCGATGGCCGGCGCGCGCCTTGGCTGCGGCATTGCCTCGCCCGCGCTGATCGCCGACCTCAACACCGTCAAGTATTCCACCAATCCCTATAATATCAACGGCATGACCATGGCCGCCGGCCTTGGCGTGCTGGCGGATGAGGCATACACGCAGAAAAACTGCGCGACCATCATCGAAAACCGCGCCTACGTGACGGCGGCGCTCAAGGAGATGGGCTTCACCGTGCTCGAGTCAAGCACCAATTTCGTGTTTGCCGCACATAGCGGCATGGCCGGTGGCGAGATCTATCGCCGCCTGCGCGAAAACGGCATTCTGGTGCGCCATTTTGATAATCCGCGCATTACGGCCTATAACCGCATTACCATCGGCACCCGTGCCGATATGGAGACGCTGGTGGCCACGCTGCGCAAGATCTTGGAGGAACAAGTATGAGACAGGCTACGATCAACCGCAAGACGGCCGAAACGGATATCTCTCTTTCCCTGACCGTAGACGGCAGCGGCAAGAGTGATGTAAGCAGCGGCTGCGGCTTTCTTGACCACATGCTGACCCTGTTTGCCAAGCACGGCCGCTTTGACCTGACCCTTACCTGTAAGGGGGATACGCAGGTTGACGATCACCACACGGTAGAGGATATCGGCATCTGCCTTGGCAAGGCCTTTTCCGGGGCGCTTGGTGATAAGCGCGGCATGGCGCGCTACGGCTCCTTTGCCCTGCCGATGGACGAGGTGCTGATCCTCGCCGCCATTGATTTTTCGGGGCGGAGCTACCTTGGCTACGAGCTTTCCATTCCCGCCGCCAAGGTCGGCAGCTTTGATACCGAGCTGTGCGAGGAATTTTGGATGGCCTTTGTACGCCACGCCGCCTGCACGCTGCACCTGCGCCAGCTGGCAGGGGGTAACTCGCACCACATCATTGAGGGTGCCTTTAAGGCAGCGGCACGCGCCATGCGCATGGCCTGCGCCATTGATGAGGAATTTCGGGATGATATCCCCTCTACGAAGGGGGCTCTCTGATGATCGCCATCGTTGATTACGGCGTGGGCAATCTGTTTTCGCTTCGCTCCTCGCTGCTCTATATCGGGCAAGAGGCCGTCATTACGGCCGACCCCGCCGTGCTGCGCGCGGCAGAAAAGATCATTCTGCCCGGCGTTGGCGCCTTTGGTGACGCGGCCGAAAAGCTGCGCGCCACCGGCCTTGGCGAGCTGGTCAAGCAGGAGGCAGGGAAGGGCAAGCCCGTTCTCGGCATCTGCCTTGGCATGCAGCTTCTGCTTGAAAAAAGCTACGAATACGGTGAGCACGAGGGTCTTGGCCTGATTCCCGGTGTGATCCGCCCGATCGCAGACGTGATCCCTGCGGATTATAAGATCCCACACATCGGCTGGAACGCCCTGCGTTTCGGGAATGAGAAGCATCCGCTCTTTCGCTATTTAGAAGAGGGGGATCACGTGTATTTCGTTCATTCCTACTACGGTGCGCAATGCGAGGAGAGCGTGATCGCCACTGCCGAATACGGCGCAAGCCTGACCGCCGCCGTTGCCCGTGGCAACGTGATGGGCTGCCAGTTCCACCCGGAAAAAAGCGGCACCGTTGGCCTGGCTATTCTGCGTGCTTTCTGCGAAATGGAGGTTGCCTGATGCATATTTTTCCAGCAATTGATCTCTACGGCGGTCAGGCCGTTCGCCTCTTTCGCGGCGATTACGCGCAAATGACCGTCTACAACCCTGACCCAACTGCCGTGGTGCGTGATTTTGCCGCCGCCGGGGCGGAATATCTGCACCTGGTGGATTTAGAGGGTGCCAAGACGGGAGAAACGCCGAACATTGATACCATTCGTGCCATTTTGCGCACGGCCGATCTCTTTACCGAGGTGGGCGGCGGTATTCGCAGCATAGAGACCGTGCGCACCTATCTGGAGGCGGGCGTGAGCCGCGTGATCCTCGGCACCGCTGCCGTCAAGGATCCGGATTTTCTTGCCCGTGCGGTAGAGACCTATGGCGAGCGTATCGCCGTAGGGGCAGATGTGAAGGATGGCAGGATCGCCATTCACGGCTGGCAGGAAACGGCCGACGTGACCACCGAGGAATTTTGTGCCCGTATGCAGGCGCTTGGTATTCGCACGATTATCTGCACCGATATCGCAAAGGACGGTGTGATGGCCGGTGCCAACCACGACCTCTATCGCGCGCTTTCTGAAAAATTCTCGATGCAATTTATTGCCTCCGGCGGCGTTTCGTCGATCGAGGACGTGCGCCGGCTGGCGGCGCAGGGCATGTACGGCGCCATTATCGGAAAGGCCTATTACACCGGGGCAGTCTCGCTCCGCGAGGCGATTGAGGTGGCGCGTACATGATTACGAAGCGTATCATCCCCTGCCTGGATGTTAAAAACGGCAGAGTGGTCAAGGGCGTGAACTTCCTTGGCCTAAATGACGTTTCCTCGCCCGTGGAGCTTGGTAAATATTACAGCGATCACGGTGCCGACGAGCTTGTCTTTTACGACATTACCGCCTCGGCCGAGGGGCGGGCGCTCTTTACCGATATCCTGACCGAGGTGGCCAGCCAGATCTTCATCCCGCTCACGGTGGGTGGCGGCATTAACACGCTTGCGGATTTTGACCGCGTGCTGAAATGCGGTGCCGATAAGGTCAGCGTCAATTCGGGCGCCATCCGTAACCCCTCTCTGGTAGGGGAGGCGGCCAAGCGCTACGGCGATCAATGCGTGGTGCTTTCGGTAGACGTCAAGCGGGTAGACGGTGTGTTCCGCGTGTTTGCCAAGGGCGGGCGCGAGAATACGGGTATGGAGGCCATTGAGTGGATCCGCCGCTGCGTGGGCAACGGTGCCGGCGAGGTGGTGGTGAATTCTATTGATACCGACGGTGTGAAGGGCGGCTTTGATCTGCCCATGCTGCAGGCGGTATGCGAGGCCGTTTCGGTGCCCGTTATCGCCTCGGGCGGTGCCGGCTGCATCCGCCACTTTAGCGAGCTGTTTCACGCGCTGCCGCAGGTGGATGCAGGGCTGGCCGCCTCGATCTTCCATTTCCACGAGGTAGCCATTGAAGAACTGAAAAACGAGCTGCTGGCCGAGGGCATTCCCATGCGTACGGTCAACGTGAAAGGATAAAAAATGCTGAATATTGATGAACTGAAATTTGATGAAAAGGGGCTGATCCCCGCTATCGTGGTAGACGCTATCACCAAAAAAGTGCTTACGCTGGCCTACATGAGTAAGGAGAGCCTGCAGATTTCGATGGAAAAGGGGCTTACCTGCTTCTATAGCCGCTCGCGGCAGGAGCTGTGGCTTAAGGGCGAGACCAGCGGTAATTACCAGCATATCGTGTCTATCACCGCCGATTGTGATAACGATGCGCTGGTGGTGATGGTAGAAAAGGACGGCCCTGCCTGCCACACCGGCACCGATAGCTGCTTTACCAAGCCTGTGTGGGAGAGCGAAGAGCTGCACGAGTTTTCCTACGAGGGACTTTTGGAGCTGATCCGCGGTCGCAAGACCGAGCGTAAGGAGGGCTCCTATACCACCTATCTCTTTGATAAGGGCATGGATAAGATCTTAAAAAAGGTGGGCGAGGAGTGTACCGAGGTCATTATTGCCGGCAAGGCCGACGATAAAAAGGAAACGGTGTATGAAATTGCAGACCTGGCCTATCACGTCATGGTGCTGATGGTGGAAATGGGCATCTCCTTAGAGGATATCCATCGCGAGCTGGCCTCGCGCCACGTCATCGACCACAAGGTCAAGCAAGAAAAAATGACGAAATAATTTGCATGTTTATGCACTTGCTTCGTCATATGTAACAAAAAATACGGGCGGTGGCGCTTCCTTTTGGAAAAACCACCGCCCGTATGCTGTTTTTTACCGTATTGCGTGAAAGAATATGCAGCAAACCCTCTTGACAAATCAGTGAAAAGTGGTATAATATATGCATATGTCTTGAATATTGCGAATAATTATTCAATTTTGTTGAATAAACGGACAGGCAGTTCGAAAAGGAGAGCAGCATGGCAAAAATGTGGGCAGGCAGAACGAGTGGGGAGACCGACCGTATCGCCGATGATTTTAATTCCTCTATCCGGTTTGATAGCCGTATGTACCGGCAGGATATTCTGGGCAGCATCGCGCACGCGGCCATGCTCAGCCGCCAGGGTATTATCGGCGTGGGGGAGGGCGAGGCGCTGATCGCCGGCCTGCAAGGCATCTTAGCCGATTTGGAAAGTGGTGCCCTTGCCTTTGATATGACGTGCGAGGATATCCATATGTTTGTGGAGCAGGAGCTGACCAAGCGCATCGGCGATACCGGCAAGCGCCTGCACACCGCCCGCAGCCGCAACGACCAGGTGGCGTTAGACGTGCGCATGTACCTGCGTGATGAGATCGACGAGCTGCTGCCTGCCTTGCGCGCCTTGGTAGAGGCGCTGTGTGACCGCGCCGGCGAGCATAAGGCCACCATCATGCCGGGCTACACGCATTTGCAGCGTGCCCAGCCGGTCACCTTTGGCCACCACCTGATGGCCTATGCGATGATGATTTTGCGTGATATGGCGCGCCTTTCGGATTGCCGCGCGCGTATGAATTGCTCGCCCATCGGCTGCTGTGCCCTGGCCGGCACCACCTACGAGACCGACCGCCGCGGCGAGGCTGCCGACCTTGGCTTTGCCGATATCTGCCGCAACAGTCTGGACGGCGTTTCGGACCGTGATTTCTGCCTGGAGCTGATGAGCGATCTTTCCATTTTGATGATGCATCTTTCCCGCTTCTCCGAGGAGCTGATCCTGTGGTCGAGCTGGGAATTCAAGTTTATCGAGCTGCCCGAGGCCTATACCACCGGCTCCTCGATCATGCCGCAGAAAAAGAACCCGGATATGGCCGAGCTCATTCGCGGCAAGACCGGCCGCGTATACGGCGACCTCGTGGCGCTGCTCACTACCCTTAAGGGTCTGCCGCTTGCCTATAACAAGGATATGCAGGAGGATAAGGAGGCCGTGTTTGACGCGGTAGATACCGCCAAGATGTGCCTCTCTGTCATGACGCCAATGGTGGCCGGCATGGCCGTGCAGGCTGACCGGATGAAGCAGGCGGCGCAGGGCGGCTTTATCAACGCCACAGACCTGGCCGATTACCTGGTCAAGCGGGGCATGCCCTTCCGCACCGCCTACAAGATCTCGGGCGAGCTGGTTGCGCTCTGCCTGCGAGAGGGCAAGGTGCTTGAGAACCTGCCGCTTGAAACCTATAAATCCTACAGCGACCTGTTTGACACCGATCTTTATCACGAGATCGATCTGACCACCTGTGTGGAAAAGCGCATTAGCGAGGGCGGCACCTCGATCTCCTCGGTGGATGCGCAGATCGCCTACGTAAAGGAGCAGCTTGGCTGATGAAAAAAACAGTATTTATCGACGGTGCCGCCGGCACCACCGGCCTGCGCATCCATGAGCGGCTTGCAGACCGTGCCGACATCTCGCTCCTTATTCTGCCGGAGGAGATGCGGAAGGATCCCGCTGCCCGGGCGGAAGCGCTCAACACGGCGGATATCGCCTTCCTTTGCCTGCCGGATGCGGCCGCGATCGAGGCCGTTGCCATGGTGACCAACCCGCATACCGCCATCATTGATACCTCTACGGCGCACCGTATCGCCCCCGGCTGGGAATACGGCTTTCCGGAGCTTTTTGGTCGGCGAGAACGGATCGCCGCCTCTCGCCGCATCGCCAACCCCGGCTGCCACGCCAGCGGCTTTGTGGCACTGATCGAGCCGCTTGTGCGTGCCGGTCTGCTGGCACCGGACACGCTGCTTTCCGCCCATTCGCTTACCGGCTATTCGGGCGGTGGCAAGCAGATGATCGCCGCCTACGAGGCCGAGGGGCGTGACCCGCTCTTTGCAGGCCCCCGTCAGTATGGCCTTGGCCAAAAGCACAAGCACCTGCCCGAGATGGCAGCCGTGTGCGGCCTGGCGCAGGCGCCGGTCTTCTGCCCGATCGTAGCACCCTATTACAGCGGCATGGAGGTCACCGTGCCCCTGCATGCCTCACAGGTAAAGGGCAACGTAGCCGATCTGCTGGCGGCCTACCGCGCCTATTATACCACCGGTCTGGTTCGCGTGTGCGAGGCGGCCGACGAGGGTGGCTTCCTTTCTGCCTCGGCCTTCTCCGGGCGTGACGATATGCAGATCACCGTGACCGGCAACGATGAGCGAATCCTGCTCATCTCCCGCTTTGATAACCTTGGCAAGGGCGCCTCGGGTGCCGCCATTCAGAATATGAACATCCTGCTCGGCGTGGATGAAGCAGCCGGGCTGACCGTATGAGAAAGGGAATAGCATGATGAAACAGATCGAAGGCGGCGTTTGCGCCGCACAGGGCTTTACCGCAGGCGGCGTGCATTGCGGCGTTCGCCACAACCGCACCAAAAAGGATATCGCGCTGATCTATAGCGAGGTGCCTGCCTCGGCTGCTGCCGTATATACCACCAACCTGGTCAAGGGCGCGCCCCTGGCCGTTACCAAAAACCACATCGCTGACGGTGTGGCGCAGGCCGTTGTTTGCAACAGCGGCAATGCCAATACCTGTAACGCGGACGGCATCGAGATCGCCGAGGGCATGAGTGACCTGGTTGCCGCAGCGCTTGGCATCAAGGCAAGCGACGTGGTCGTGGCCTCTACCGGCGTGATCGGTCAGCCGCTCTCGCTTGATCCCATCAAGTCCGGCATGCCGGCGCTGGTCGCCTCTCTCTCGAAGGAGGGCAGCGATGCCGCCGCCGAGGGTATCATGACCACCGATACCGTGAAAAAGGAGATCGCCGTAGAATTTACCGTGGGCGGCAAGACCTGCCGCATGGGCGGTATTGCCAAGGGCAGCGGCATGATCCACCCCAACATGGCCACCATGCTGGTCTTTATCACCACCGACGTAGCCATTGCGCCCGCTATGCTGCAAAAGGCGCTCTCGGCTGACATTGCCGATACCTTTAACATGGTCAGCGTAGATGGCGATACCTCGACAAACGATATGGTCACCGTGCTGGCAAACGGCATGGCAGGCAACGCCGCCATCACCGACGAGGGTGAGGATTTTGCCGCCTTTATGCGTGCGCTCAACACCGTGAATATGTATCTCTGCCGCATGATCGCGGGGGATGGCGAGGGCGCCACCAAGCTGCTGGAGTGCCGCGGGAGCGGTGCCAAGGATATCCCCACCGCGAAAACGGTAGCCAAGAGCGTCATCTGCTCCAGCCTTCTCAAGGCGGCTATGTTCGGTGCCGATGCCAACTGGGGGCGCGTGCTTTGCGCCATCGGCTACAGCGGCGCGGACGTAGACGTGACGAAGGTAGACGTTTCCTTCCGCAGCCAAAAGGGCGAGATCGCCGTATGTGAGAACGGTGCCGGCATTGATTTCTCTGAGGAAAAGGCCAAGGAGATCCTCTTGGAGAAGGAGATCGAGATCCTGATCTCGGTTGGTGACGGCGAGGGCAAAGCTACCGCCTGGGGCTGCGACCTGACCTACGATTACGTAAAGATCAACGGTGATTACCGCACCTAAGGGAGAAGAGATATGGATTTGCATTTTTCAAACGCGCAGCGTGCCGAGGTGCTGACCCAGGCGCTGCCATACATTCGCCGCTATAACGGCCAGGTCGTTGTGGTCAAATACGGCGGCAATGCCATGATCAACGAGCAGCTGAAGCAGCAGGTCATGGAGGATATCGTGCTTCTGCACCTGATCGGTGTGAAGATCGTGCTGGTGCACGGCGGCGGGCCGGAGATCAACGACCTGATGGATCGCCTTGGCAAAAAGCCCGAGTTTGTTGACGGCCTGCGCGTGACCGACCGTGAAACGGTAGACATCGTACAGATGGTGCTGGCCGGCAAGGTCAATAAGACCTTGGTCAACCTGTTAGAGACCAAGGGTGGTAAGGCCATGGGTATTTCGGGTATGGACGGACGCCTCATCGAGGCTACCTGCAAGGACCCCCGTCTTGGCTTTGTTGGTAAGATCACCAACGTCAATATCCAGCCGGTCGAGGATCTTTTAGAAAAGGGATATATCCCGGTCATCTCCACCATCGGCTGTGATGCAGAGGGGAACGCCTATAATATCAACGGCGATACCGCCGCCGCCTATGTTGCCGGTGCGCTGGGGGCAGAGCGTCTGATCATGATGACCGATATTGCCGGCATCCTGCGTGATAAAAACGACCCCACCACCCTTATCCCCGATATCACCATTGATGAGGCCAAGGCGCTGTATGACGAGGGCGTGATCTCGGGCGGCATGATCCCCAAGGTGGATTGCTGCATCGAGGCGATCAAGCGCGGCGTGAAAAACGTGATCATCATGGACGGTCGTATTCCGCATTCTATCCTGATGGAGATCTTGACCGACGAGGGTGCCGGTACCATGGTCATGGGGGCAAGAGATGAGTGAAGTAAAGCAAAAGGATCAAGCCTACGTTGCCGGAACCTATAAGCGCTTTCCGGTAGAGATTGTTTCCGGCAAGGGCTCGCTTGTTTATGATGAAAATGACAAGCGCTATATCGATATGGGCTCGGGCATCGGCGTAACCGCCTTTGGCATTGCGGATGACGAATGGGTCGCCGCCGTGACTGCGCAGCTTGGTAAGGTGCAGCACATGTCGAACCTGTATTATACCGAGCCGTGTGCCCGTCTGGCCGAGCTGCTGTGCACCCGCACGGGGACGAAAAAGGTATTCTTCTGCAACTCGGGGGCTGAGGCAAACGAGTGCGCCATCAAGGTAGCACGCAAATACGCCGCCGCGAAGGGCGAGGGCAGGCATACCATCGTTACCCTGCGCAACAGCTTTCACGGCAGAACGTTGACGACCCTGGCCGCCACGGGGCAAGACCACTATCACGAGCTCTTTCAGCCGCTGACCCCCGGCTTCCGGCATATTGAGGCAGGGAATATAGAAGAGCTGAAGGCGGCCGTCTCGGCCCCCGATACCGCCGCGCTGCTGATCGAATGCGTGCAGGGCGAGGGCGGTGTGATCGCCTTAGAGCCGGCCTACGCACAGGAGGCTGAGCGCCTTTGCCGCGAGCATGACGTACTTCTGATGGTAGACGAGGTGCAGACCGGCAACGGCCGCACCGGCTCACTGTACGCCTACATGCAGCTAGGCATTACGCCGGACGTAGTCAGCACTGCCAAGGGTATTGGCGGCGGCCTGCCGCTGGGTGCCGCGCTCTTGAGCGAAAAGGTAGAAAACGTTCTTTCCTTCGGCGACCATGGCTCCACCTTCGGTGGCAACCCGGTTGCCTGCGCGGGTGCTATTAGCATTATCGAGCGGCTGGATGACGCTTTCCTTGCCGCCGTGCGTGAAAAGAGCGACTATGTGCGAAATGCGCTTTCCGGCGCCCCCGGTATTGAGGGCGTGACCGGCATGGGTCTGATGGTCGGCATCAAGACCAAGGCACCGGCCGCCGACGTGGTGCGCGCGTGCATCGAGCGCGGTGTGCTTTGCCTTACCGCCAAGGATAAGGTGCGGCTCTTGCCCGCGCTGAATATTCCGACGGATGTGCTGGCCGAGGCCATTGATACCATCAAAGCCGTCTGCCGTGAGCTGGCAGGCGAATAAAACGAAAGAAGCGCCAAGCTGAAAAGGCGTGATGTTCTTATCGGAGAAATTTTTAAGGGTATGGGCATAGCCCCGTGCATTTGTTAAACAAATGCGAAACTGGCGCGCGATAAAAACAAAGAGAGAGCAATGCGGAAGCAAATTCCGTAAAGCTCTCTCTTATACTTTTATGTAAGTGATATTCTTTGCTTTCGCAAAGAGTGATATTGCCCTTCGGGCAGTGATATTGTTCGGCTTCGCCTCA
>JAZQVK010000020.1:0-4234 GCA_045631765.1 Eubacteriales bacterium | reverse complement strand
CTGCTGGGCATTGATTCCCCCGGTCTTTCCTCTGCCCCCGCCATTGCGGAAGAGGTTGCCTCCCTGCTGCGCGAGGCAGGGCTTACGCTGACCCCCAAAAAGGATTTTAACGGCAAGCGCGATTCCTACCACGTTTTCGGGCACCTTTCTGATGAAGAAAAGAACGAATGGATCAAGCGTGACCCCAGCTATGGCCACATGATCTGCCGCTGCGAAACGATCACCGAGGGCGAGATCCGCGAGGCGATCCGCCGAAACCCACCGGCACGAACGATGGATGCCGTTAAGCGCCGTGTGCGCGCCGGCATGGGCCGCTGCCAGGGTGGCTTCTGCACCACCTACGTAGCCGAGCTGGTTGCTGAAGAAAACCATATGAAAATAACAGAGGTCACAAAATTCGGCACAGGCTCTGAGCTGCTGACCGGGCTGACACGCGGAGGTAACTGACATGATGGAAGCAAGAGAGATCGTCATCATCGGCGGTGGCCCTGCCGGCATGGCAGCCGCCCTTGCCGCTCACGAGGCAGGTATACGTGATATTCTGATCTTAGAGCGAGACGCCGCGCTTGGCGGCATTTTGCAGCAATGTATTCACAACGGCTTTGGCCTGCACCGTTTCGGCGAGGAGCTGACCGGCCCGGAATATGCCGAGCGCTACGCGAAAGAGGTGTATGCCAAGGGTATTCCCTACGCGCTGAACACCATGGCTCTTGATATCTCCCGCGATAAGGTCGTAACCGCCATCAGCGAGGAGCGCGGTGTCTTTCACATTCAGGCTAAGGCCATCATCCTTGCCATGGGCTGCCGCGAGCGGCCGCGTGGCGCGCTGAACATTCCCGGGGCACGCCCTGCCGGTATTTATACCGCCGGTACGGCACAGCGCTTTGTGAACATCAAGGGCATGATGCCCGGAAAAAGCGTAGTCATCCTCGGCTCCGGCGATATCGGCCTGATCATGGCACGCCGCATGACCTTAGAGGGGGCAAAGGTACAGGCCGTTTGCGAGCTGATGCCCTATTCGGGCGGTCTGAACCGCAACATTGTGCAATGCTTAGAGGATTTTAACATTCCATTGATGCTCAGCCACACCGTATCGAAAATCCACGGCAAGGGGCGTGTGACCGGCGTTACCATTTCCCGCGTGGACGAAAATCTGCGCCCGATTCCGGAGGAGAGTCAATATATCTCCTGCGACACCCTGCTCCTTTCCTGCGGTCTGGTTCCCGAAAACGAGCTGACAAAGTCTGCCGGCATCCCGCTTGATCGCGTGACCAGCGGTGCCATCGTCAGCGAAGAGAGAGAAACAGACATTCCCGGCATTTTCGCATGCGGCAACGTTTTACACGTGCACGATCTGGTTGACTACGTTTCTGAGGAGGCAGCCTTGGCCGGCAGAGCGGCAGCCGACTACGTGCTTGGCAAGACCAAGCGTGGCACGGGCATTACGATCCGGGCGGCCGGTGCCGTTCGCTACACCGTGCCGCAGCGCCTCAGCACGAACGAGACGGGCGAGCTTCGCCTCTACTTCCGCGTGGGGCGTGTGCTGAGAGGTGCTACGATCACGCTCACCTGTGGTGATACCGTGCTCCTACAGCAAAAGAAGCGCCACATGGCCCCCGGAGAGATGGAGTGCCTGGTGCTGAAGGCAGACGTTGTAGCAAGGATGCAAGACACCGTTACCCTTTCCTGTGAGGAGGTGGCAAAATGAAAAAAGAATTGACCTGTATCGTATGCCCGATCGGCTGCCACCTGTCGGCCGAGCTGGATGAAGACGGTCGCGTGCTTTCCGTTTCCGGCAATACCTGCCCGCGCGGTAAGGTGTATGCCGAGAACGAGCTGACCCACCCGACCCGCACGCTGACCACCACCGTGAGGGTCAGCAACCGCCCCGGCTGCATGCTGCCGGTTAAAACAGCAGCTCCTATTTCCAAGGATAAGCTGTTTGAGGCGATGGATGCCATACGAGGCATTACGGTAGAAGCGCCGGTTGCCACCGGCCACGTTGTGCTGGCAGACCTGGTAGGCGAAAGCGACCTGATCGCTGCCGGTAGCATTGAATAAAAAACCTTTGATCCCCGCCAAAAAAATCCTTTGGCGGGGATTGACAAATAAAAAGAGACATGGTATACTGTAAAAAAGGCAAGGAAAAGAAGGAGTATGCCGCAGCTTTGCTGTACAGAGAACGGGCGGTTGGTGCAAGCCCGGACAGAAGCGTGGCAGAAGCAGTCTTGGAGCCGAGGCACCGAAGCAGGCCAGTAGGTGCATCCGGGTTCTCCCGTTACAGAGAAACGACATTATCGTGTCGGCAGAGTGCGGGGCTTTTTCCCCGAATTCAGGTGGTACCGCGAATTTTTCGCCCTGAATGCCTTATAGGCATCCCGGGCGTTTTTTATTTGAAAAGGAGGCTTTTTCCTATGAGAAAACAACTGTTAAAGCTGTTAAACAAGAACGCGCGCGTTTCGCTTGCAGACCTGGCGGTAGCGCTGGGGGCTGACGAGGCGGCCGTGGCCGAAGAGATCAAGGCGCTGGAGGCCGAGGGCATTCTGCGCGGCTACAAGGCCGTCATAGACTGGGAAAAGATGGATCATAGCTACGTTTCCGCCATTATCGAGCTGAAGGTGACCCCCAAGGTTGGCCGCGGCTTTGAGGAAATTGCCGAGCGTGTGGCACAGTACGCCGAGGTAGAATCGGTCTATCTGATGTCCGGCACCTATGACCTGAACGTGGTGGTCAAGGCCAAGACCTTCCAAGAGGTGGCGATGTTTGTGGCCAAGGAGCTTTCTACCATTGAATCTGTCACCTCCACCGCTACGCACTTTGTCCTGCGCCGCTACAAGGAGCTGGACGTTTCGCTGGCGGTCAGAGAACCCGACGAAAGAGGAACGATCTCGCTATGCTAAACTATGAACAATTGCTCAGCCAAACCATACAGGATATCAAGCCCTCCGGCATTCGCAAGTATTTTGACATTGCGAATACCATGCAGGACGTGATCTCCTTGGGTGTTGGCGAGCCTGACTTTTTTACGCCGTGGAAGATACGCAATGCCGCCATCCGCACGTTAGAGGCCGGCAAAACGCGCTATTCCTCCAACAGCGGTCTGTTGGAGCTGCGCAAGGAAATTGCCAATTATCTGGAACGGAAGTACGCGCTTTCTTACCACGCCGAGGATGAGATCCTGATCACGGTGGGCGGCAGCGAGGCCATTGATGCCTGCATTCGTGTCGTGACCAACCCGGGCGATGAAATTATTATTCCACAGCCCAGCTACGTATGCTACGAGCCGATGGCCAGAATGGCCGGCGGCGTGCCCGTTATTTTAGAGACCAAGGCAGAAAATGATTTTAAGGTGACCCCTGCCGAGCTATTAGAAAAGATCACCCCGCGCACCAAGATGCTCATCCTTCCCTACCCCTGTAACCCGACCGGGGCTATTATGGAAAAAGAGGATCTGATCGCGCTGGAGAAGGTCTTGCACGATACCAATATTTTGGTGGTCTCAGACGAGATCTACGCCGAGCTGACCTTCGGCAAGAGCAGGCACGTCTCTCCTGCCTCTATCCCCGGCATGCGTGAGCGCACCATCGTGATCAACGGCTTTTCCAAGGCCTTTTCCATGACCGGCTGGCGCCTTGGCTATGCCTGCGGCCCGCGCGAGATCTTAAAGCAGGTGACCAAGCTGCACCAGTTTGCTATCATGTGCGCGCCCACCACCTCACAATACGCCGCCATTGAGGCGCTGCGTAGCTGCGATGAGGACGTGGCGGACATGATCGCCGAATACGATATGCGCCGCCGCGTGATCGTAAAGGGCTTTAACGACATTGGTCTGACCTGTCGCGAGCCGCGTGGTGCATTTTACGCATTCCCCTGTATTACATCCACCGGCATGACAAGTGAAGAATTTTGCGAAAAGCTGCTATACGCCAAGCACGTGGCCTTAGTGCCCGGCCCGGCCTTTGGTCAGGGCGGTGAGGGCTTTATCCGCGCCTCCTATTGCTACTCCACCGCACACATCACCGAAGCGATCCGTCGCATTGAACGCTTTTTAAAGACGCTTTAAAAAAGGAGAAACGCCATGAAAAAAATGCTTGCCCTTTTGCTGGTGCTGGCAATGCTGTCCTCGCTGCTGGTTGCCTGCGATAAGCCCGACACCGACCCCAAGGAAACCGAAAGCCAATCCGAGTCGCTTTCCGAGTCCGAAACCGAATCCGAAACCGAGTCCGAGTCCGAG
>JAZQVK010000019.1:0-5687 GCA_045631765.1 Eubacteriales bacterium | reverse complement strand
CCCCTGTTTTCTCCCCCCCACCCCCCGGTGGCTTGTTGTTTCTGAGCCCCGCCCGGGCGAGGCTTTTTTCAGGCTACCTCGAGGGAAAGGGCTTTATTCCGGTTTTATACCTCATGCATCACAAAATCAATACCGATCATGCGTATTCCACCAGAAACAATTTTGGCTCGTTAACATGAAGATAAATCTGACAAAGAGAACCGTCCGCTAAGGGAAAAACAAGAGGCATCCTAACACTCAGATATAGCTGCGTGAAATTGGGCATTCCTATCTTTTCTACAATTTGAGGAACAGTCATACCCTCTTTCAGCTGGCTACAATCCTCCTTCGTGGCAAGGGTTGTTCTGTCATCGAAAACATGCAAAGCGCGAATTTTGAATTCCGGATTATTAGATAACTCAATCACAACAGATTTTTTATCGCTTGTGCGAAGAAAATAAAAATCTCCATAATAAACATAGTCAACATTGACCTCTAAATTTTCTATTTTCTTGTGAAAGTCCTTAGTTGACATTCCCACATAAAACTCGGATAATGACAGATTGCATGTTGGCAAGTACACATCCTGAAACTCTACCGTCACTGGGGGTGCCTCCTCTCCGGCACAAGATGACATTGCAGATAGTATAAAACTCAACACAAGCATCAGGGCGGCGACCAGCCATAGGCTGATCAGGCGTGCGGTGAGCGTACGTTTTTTCATAAGTACGTCTCCTTTCATGGTTTTATTTTGAAGTCTATTGCCACGTGGCGAATATGCTTCTGTAAATAGTATACCATATTCACCAAATGCTGTCAATATCGCATTGTGCACAAAATTATTGTTCACAAATTATGCACGTTGTCTAAAAAATCCAGAGAATATGAATAATGTAAAAACAAATTATGCATTTTGCAGAAACGACCACAAGTGAAAAATGCAGATGGCGTGTGCGGCCATTCTTTTTTACTGACGGTGCGGCGGTAAGGAGATTGACAGTTTTGGCGAAATTCTCCATATCTCTTGACAAACCTGTCTTACATTAGTAAAATATAGGTAGCAAGCTTTTTTGCCGTTATGCTAAAAAATACATATTTTTTGCTAAAAACTACATTTCGTTTTGCAAATTTGTATGGTATCATGCGAGTGAAGAGCCTATTACGGCAATATTGATTCAACATGATGGAGGAACCAACTATGGCAAACAATCGTTACATTGGTGCATACCCCAAGATCGGCATTCGTCCCACGATCGACGGCCGCCGCGGCGCGCTGGGCGTTCGTGAATCGCTTGAGGAGCAGACCATGAATATGGCGCGTGCCGCCGCTGACCTGTTCCGCGAGAATCTTCGCTATTCCAACGGCGAGCCGGTTGACGTTGTCATCGCCGATCCCACCATCGGCCGCGTGGCCGAGGCCGCAGCCTGCGAGGAAAAGTTCGCGCGCGAGGGCGTTGCCGTTACGCTGACCGTTACCCCCTGCTGGTGCTACGGCGCGGAAACGATGGATATGAACCCCGATACCATTAAGGGCGTTTGGGGCTTTAACGGAACCGAAAGACCGGGTGCCGTATACCTGGCTTCCGTTCTTGCCACCCACGCACAGAAGGGCCTGCCGGCCTTCGGCATCTATGGGCATGACGTGCAGGATGCAGACGATACCAGCATCCCCGCTGACGTGCGCGAAAAGCTGCTGCGCTTTGGTCGCGCTGCCGTTGCTGCCGTTAGCATGCGCGGCAAATCCTATCTGCAGATCGGCTCGGTCTGCATGGGCATTGGCGGCTCTGTTATCAGCCATGATTTCATTGAGGATTATCTTGGCATGCGCGTTGAGTCGGTTGACGAGGTTGAGATTATCCGCCGCATGACCGAGGAGATCTATGACAAGGACGAGTTTGAGCGCGCGATGAAGTGGGCAAAGGAGCACTGCATCGAGGGCTTTGATAAGAACCCCGACTTCCTGCAGAAGACCCGCGAGCAGAAGGATAGCGACTGGGAATTCGTCGTGAAGATGGCCATTATCGTCAAGGATCTGATGAACGGCAACAAGAATCTGCCCAAGGGCTGCGAGGAGGAGGCAGTTGGCCACAACGCCATCGCTGCCGGCTTCCAGGGTCAGCGCCAGTGGACGGACTTCTACCCCAACGGTGATTTTGCCGAGGCCATGCTCAACACCTCCTTTGACTGGAACGGCGCGCGTGAGCCGTACATCCTGGCTACCGAGAACGACGTGCTGAACGGTTTGGGTATGCTGTTTATGAAGCTTCTGACCAACCGCCCGCAGATCTTTGCCGACGTGCGCACCTACTGGAGCGGCGATGCGCTGAAGAAGGCTGCTAACTATGAGCTGACCGGCCACGCCAAGGAGGCAGACGGCTTTATCCACCTCATCAACTCCGGCGCTGCATGTCTCGATGCCTGCGGCGAGGTGAAGGATGCTGACGGTAACGCCACCATGAAGCCCTGGTACGAGATGACCGAGGCCGATGCTGACGTGGTGATGAAGAACACTACCTGGAACTATGCTGACTGCGGCTACTTCCGCGGCGGCGGCTATTCCTCCCGCTTTGTGACCCGTACCGAGATGCCCTGCACCATGATCCGCCTGAACCTGGTCAAGGGTCTTGGCCCGGTGCTGCAGATCGCCGAGGGCTGGACGGTATCCCTGCCTGAGGATGTGAATGACATCCTGTGGAAGAGAACTGACTACACCTGGCCCTGCACCTGGTTTGCACCGCGCTGCGACGGTAAGGAGGGCAGCCCCTTCAAGACCGCCTATGACGTGATGAACAATTGGGGTGCCAACCACGGTGCCATCAGCTACGGTCATATCGGTGCCGATCTGATCACGCTCTGCTCGATGCTCCGCATCCCGGTCTGCATGCACAACGTGCCGGAGGAAAAGATCTTCCGCCCTGCCGCCTGGAATGCCTTTGGCATGGATAAGGAAGGCCAGGATTACCGCGCTTGCGCGACCTACGGCCCGCTGTTCAAGAAATAAAACCAAACAAAAGCCTCTCTTTTTGAGAGGCTTTTGCCGAAATTTACATAGAAATGAGGCTTCATAATGCTGAAAGGAATTTCCCCCCTTCTATCTCCCGAGCTGCTGAAGGTGCTGTGCGAAATGGGGCACGGCGATTATCTGGTGCTGGCAGACGGTAACTTCCCGGCCGAGGCTGTTGGCAAGAATGCCAAGGTCATTCGCTGTGATGGGCACGGCGTGCCGGAGCTGCTGGATGCCATTCTCAAGCTCTTCCCCTTAGATACCTACGTTGAAAAGCCCTGCGGCCTGATGCAGGTCACCCCCGGCGACCCGGTCAAGACGCCGATCTGGGATGTTTACCGCGATACGGTCGCGCGCTATGACGAGCGCGGTGCCGCCGCCTTTGAGGAGATCGAGCGGTTTGCGTTTTACGAAAAGGCGCGTGGCGCGTATGCCATCATCGCCACCGGCGAGCGTGCCATTTATGCCAACCTGATTTTACAGAAGGGAGTTGTAACAGAATGAAGCCTACCTACTATCTCGCCATCGACTTTGGTGCCTCCAGCGGCCGCCATATCTTAGGCCATATTGAGGATGGAAAAATGCTGCTTGAGGAGGTCTACCGCTTTGATAACAACGTGGTAGAGCGCAACGGCCACCTGTGCTGGGAATATGACCGTCTGTTTGAGGAGGTGCTGAACGGCCTGCGCCGCTGCCGTGAGCTGGGCAAGATCCCCACCTATATGGGCATTGATACCTGGGGCGTGGATTTCGTGCTGCTGGATGGGCAGGACAAGGTGATCGGCGATACGGTCGCCTACCGCGATTCCCGCACCGAGGGCATGGAGAAGCTGGTTTATGAAAAGGTACCGGCCGAGGAGCTGTACCGCCGCACCGGCATCGTGTATCAGCCATTTAATTCGCTCTTTCAGATGGTAGCCCTGCGCGAGCAGGCGCCCGAGCAGTTAGAGGCTGCGCGCACGATCCTGTTCGTGCCCGCCTATTTCAACTTCCTGCTCACCGGGCAGAAGTGTAATGAATATACCATGGCATCCACCTCGCAGATGGTAGATGCCGAAACGCGCAACTGGGATTACGAGCTGCTTGGCAAGCTTTGCCTGCCGGGCGAGATCTGCGACCGCCTGCGTATGCCGGGCGAGCTGGTTGGCACCTTTACGCAAGAGGTGCGTGATGCCGTAGGCTTTGATTGCCGCGTGCTGTTGCCCGCCTGCCACGATACCGCCTCGGCAGTGGCGGCTGTGCCCTGCGAGCAGGAATCCTTTGCTTACATCAGCTCCGGCACTTGGTCGCTCTTTGGTACCGAGCTGCGCGAGGCCGTTGCCACGCGCGAGGCGCTGGAGGCCGGCTTTACCAACGAGGGCGGCTATGAGGGGCGCTATCGTTTCTTAAAGAATATTATGGGGCTTTGGATGATCCAGTCTGCCCGCCGGGAATGGAAGGCAGAGGGCAAGAGCTATTCCTTTGCCGAGCTGTGTGAGGAGGCCGCTAAGGCTGACGATTTCCCCTCTCGCGTGCGGGTAGAGGATAATCGCTTCCTGGCACCCGCCGGCATGATCGCCGAGGTGCAGGCCGCCTGCCGCGAAAGCGGCCAGCCCGTGCCCGAGACGGTTGGCGAGGTATCGGCCGTGATCTACCACAGCCTGGCCGATTGCTATGCCCGCGCACTCGCGCAGATGGAATCCATCACCGGCCAGCACTTTGCCGAGCTGTGCATCGTGGGCGGTGGCAGCCAGGCAGATTACCTCAACGAGCTGACCGCCAAGGCCACCGGCCGCGTGGTGCTGGCAGGCCCGTCTGAGGCAACTGCCATCGGCAACCTGGCCGTGCAGATGATCGCCGCGGGCGAGGTAAAGGATCTGCTGGCGGCTCGCCGCCTGGTCAAGAGCTCCTTCGCCGTGAAGAGAATCGAGGCGTAATATGAAGATCTTGGCCATTGGTAATAGCTTCTCGCAGGATGCTACGCGCTACCTGCACGGCATCGCGCGTGCCGATCGCCAGCCGATGAAGGTGGTAAACCTGGTCATCGGCGGCTGCTCGCTCGAGCGGCACTACCGCAATATGATGGCGAAGGATCGCGCCTATTCGATGGAGCTGAATGGGGAAGGCTCCGGCTTTATGGTCTCGCTTGACGAGGCGCTGTATGCCGATTATTACGACGTGATCACGCTACAGCAGGTCAGCCATGCGGCACCGTTTTATAAGACCTACCAGCCCTATCTGGATGAGTTGGCCGTTTACGTGCGCCGCGCTGTGCCGCGCGCCAAGCTGTTTTTGCAGCAGACCTGGGCGTATGAGGAAAACAGCTATCGCCTGTGTGAGGAGCTGAAATATGCAAAACCGGAGGATATGATGGCCGCCGTGCGCGCCGCCTATGCGAGCGCCGCTGCCGCGGTCGGGGCAGATATCATCCCGTCCGGCGAGACGATGCTGAATCTCTCGCGCCTCGGTATTGAAAAGCCGCATCGCGATACCTTCCACGCCTCGCTCGGCGTGGGGCGCTACGCGCTGGCGCTTACCTGGTACGGAAAGCTTACTGGTCGCGATTTCAGCGACAATAGCTTCCGTGATTTTGACGTTCCCGTAAGCGAGAGCGAGGTGGCCATCGCCAAAGAGGCCGGCCGCCGCGCTTTGCGAGGCGGGGACGAGGGGGGGACTTTTTGAAAAAAGTTCCCACAAGTCGGATCGTAGCCATGTCGTTCTGTGT
>JAZQVK010000018.1:0-2501 GCA_045631765.1 Eubacteriales bacterium | reverse complement strand
GATCGAGCCCACCTCCGGCAATACCGGTATCGGTCTTGCGGCCGTGTGCGCCGCGCGCGGCTACCGCGCCGTGATCGTTATGCCGGACAGCATGTCGCGCGAGCGGCAGCTGCTGGTGCGCGCCTACGGTGCCGAGTTGATGCTCACCCCAGGTAAGGAGGGCATGCGCGGTGCCATCGAAAAGGCCGAGGCGCTTTGCGCCGCCACGCCGGGCGCCATCATCGCCGGGCAGTTTGAAAACCCGGCCAACCCCGCCGCCCATTACAAGACCACCGGGCCCGAGATCTGGCAGGATACCGACGGCACCGTGGATATCTTCGTTGCCGGCATTGGCACGGGCGGCACACTCTCCGGCGTTGGCCGCTATCTGAAGGAGCAGCGCCCCGGCGTGCGCGTGGTAGCCGTAGAGCCGGCATCCTCGCCGCTCCTGTCGCAGGGCAAGGCAGGCCCGCACGGGCTGCAGGGCATCGGCGCGAACTTTGTTCCCGCCACGCTTGACCGCGGGGTGTATGATGAGATCATCCCGGTCACCGAGGCAGAGGCCTATGCCGCTGCGCGGCGCCTGGCGCGCGAGGTGGGGCTGCTGTGCGGCATTTCGGGCGGTGCGGCGCTACACGCCGCCATGGCCGTGTGTGCGCGTGAAGAAAATCGCGGTAAAACGGTAGTCGTGCTGCTGCCCGACGGCGGCGAGCGCTACCTCTCTACCGACCTGTTTGCGGAGTGAGACGATGACGAAGAAAAAAGCAATTGCCCTGATTCTTGGCCTCCTTGGCCTTTTGCTGCTTGCCCTGACGCTCGTTCCGGCGGTGCTGGCGCTGCTGGCGGCAGAGAGTGCGCCCGCCGTCGGCATCATTGGCGGCGCGGATGGCCCCACGGCCACCATGCTGACGCGCACGCTCTTTCTTTCCTTTCCCGGCGGGCTTCTGCGCCTTGCCGGCGCGCTGCTTGGCCTTGGCTGCCTGATCGCCGCGCCCATCGTGGCTCTGCGCCGCAGGTGAGGGGCAAGCCCTGTAAAAAAGAGGCAAAGCGCCTCTTTTTTGTTTTCGCCGCCGTTTACTTTTCCCGCCTTTTGTGCTACAATAATAGAAAAGAAAACCAAAGAAAGGAACCCCTGCCATGGCCAAAGCCCGTGCATCCGTGCCCCCAAGCCTTCGCTGGCGCATCGAGGATATCTTCGCAAGTCAGCAGGAATGGGAGGCGCTCTACGAAAACGTCGCCACCCGGCTTGATTTTTCATCCTACGAGGGTCACCTTGCCGACCCCACCACCCTGCTCGCCTGCCTCGAGGAGCTCAACGCCGTCGTGCGCGACCTTTCGCGCCTCGGCGTCTACGCCTTCATGAAGCGGGATGAGGACACCCGCGACCCTGCCGCCGTTGCGCTCAACTCCCGCGTCGAAACGCTGGAGGTCACGCTCTCCGGCAACACCGCCTTCCTCACGCCGGAGCTGACCGCCCTGCCCGAACAAACGCTGAAGGCCTTCATCGCCGACGAGCGCTTTGCCGATTACGATTACACCCTGCGCAGCCTTTTGCGCGAAAAGCCGCACGTCCTCTCGCGAGAGACCGAGCAGGTGCTCGCTCTCTCCGGCAAGGTCATGGGCGGCTTTCACGATATCTTCGGCATGCTGGACAACGCCGATTTCCCGGCGCCCACCGTCCGCGTAGGCGGCAAGCCGGTCACCGTCACCCACGGCACCTACGGCCTGCTGCTCCGCTCGCCGGATCGCGCCCTGCGCAAAAAAACCTTTCAACTATATTATAGGGCCTACGAGGGTCTCTTGAACACCATCACCGCCACCTATACCGGCAGCGTGGAAAAGGACGTATTTCTCTCTCGCGCCCGCCGCTATGAAAGCTGCCTCTCTCGCGCCCTGGCAGCCGAGGACGTAGACCCCATCGTCTACGAAAACCTGCTTGCCTGCGTCGAGGAGGGGCTGCCCCTGCTCCATCGCTACTTTGCCGACCGTAAAAAGCTGCTCGGCTACCGTCAGCTCCACATGTACGATGTTTATACCCCCCTCGTTGAAAACGCCGAGCTGAAGCTTGAGTACGAGGAGGCCTTCCGCCTGGTCAAGGAGGGGCTTGCCCCACTTGGCGCGCACTACGCCGCCCTGCTGGACGAGGCGCATGACGGCGGCTGGATTGACGTAGAGGAGACCGAGGGTAAGCGCAGCGGCGCCTACAGCATCAGCGTCTACGGTCTGCCCCATCCCTACGTCCTGCTCAATTACCAAAAAACGACCAGCGACGTATTCACCATCGCGCACGAGCTCGGCCACGCCATGCACTCCTATCATTCCGAGCGGGCGCAGCCGCAGGAAAAGGCCGATTACAAGATCTTCGTGGCCGAGGTCGCCAGTACGGTAAACGAGGTGCTACTCCTGCGCCACCTGCTGCGCACCACCGCCGATGCACCATTGCGCAAGTATCTGCTATCCTATTATATGGACACCTTAAAGGGCACCCTCTTCCGCCAGACCCAGTTTGCCGAGTTCGAGTA
>JAZQVK010000017.1:0-5802 GCA_045631765.1 Eubacteriales bacterium | reverse complement strand
AGACCGCTTGGCCTCCGACTTGAATTTCGCCCAGCGCACGCCCGGTGGTGGGAATAAATTCCACACCCCGCTCCTTCAGCGCCGAAACGGCAACCGCATTCTCCGGGCTGAAGCACCCATCAGAACCCAGGGCTGTTCCGTCTAAATCACAGAAAATCAAGCGATACATCTCGTTACCCCAGCTTGCTCGGATCGATCAATCCGGCATCCACCATCTTTTGCAGCGACATCAGAATACCAAGCTTTGCATGGTACCAGGTAAGGCCGCCCTGGAAATACACGGCATACGGCTCGCGGATCGGGCCGTCGGCACTCAGCTCGATCGACGAGCCCTGCACAAAGGCACCCGCCGCCATGATCACCTCGGCATCGTAGCCGGGCATGGCCCATGGCTCAGGCGTGACGTAGCTGTCTACCGGCGCGGCCGCCTGAATACCGGCGCAGAAGGCCACCATGGCCTCGCGTGAGCCAAGCTCCACCGCCTGAATGATATCGTGCCGGCTCTCGCTGCCTGTCGGCACCACGTGGTAGCCCAGCCGCTCGTACATGTTTGCGGCAAATACGGCTCCCTTCAAGGCTGCCGCAACCACGGTGGGGGAGAAGAAAAAGCCTTGATACAGCGCCGGCATAATGCCCAGGTTAGCGCCCACCTCTTGGCCAAGCCCCGGCGCGCTGAGGCGGAAGGCGCAGCGGCTCACGCAGGCCTCGGTGCCGCAGATGTAGCCGCCAACCGGCGCCAGGCCGCCGCCCGGGTTCTTGATCAGTGAGCCGACCGTCATGTCTGCCCCCACGTCTGAGGGCTCTATCTCCTCAACAAACTCGCCGTAGCAGTTATCCACCATGCAGATCAGCGAGGGCTTGATCCTCTTCACAAAGGCGATCAGCTCTCCGATCTGCTTAACGGAAAAGGAAGGGCGTGTCTGGTAGCCCTTTGAGCGCTGAATGGTCACCACCTTGGTCTTTTCGTTGATCGCGGCGGCAATGCCGTCGTAATCAAAGCCGCCGTCAGGCAACAGATCTACCTGGCGGTAGGTCACGCCGTACTCCATCAGCGAGCAGGGAGAGGGGCGAATACCGATCACCTCCTCTAAGGTATCGTACGGTCGCCCAACGGGAGAAAGAAGCTCGTCCCCCGGCAGCAGATTGGCAGAAAGCGCCACCGTGAGCGCGTGCGTGCCGCAGGTGATCTGCGGGCGAACCAGCGCCGCCTCGGTATGGAAGCAGGAGGCGTATACCTTTTCCAGCGTGGTGCGCCCCACGTCGTCATACCCGTAGCCGGTGGTGGCGGCAAAGCAGGTAGCGTTGACACGGTTCTTCTGCATCGCGTCGATCACCTTGGTCTGGTTGTATTCTGAAATGCGGTCGATCTCCTCAAACCGCTCGCGCAGCGAGGCAATGATCCTCTCACCAAAGGCAAAAACCTCTTGCGAGATGCCCAGCTCGCGGTACATAAGCTCTGTGTTCATCCTTCGTCATCCTTCGTTGTTATTAACTATATTATTATATCACACCGCCGTGCAAAGTCAAGAGTGGATGTGAAAAAACAATGCTCCCCCCAGAAGTTTGTTTTGCATGGGTTCAGGTTTGTTTTCTTTTAGCGGATCGGCTTGCGCGATGCTATAATAGAAGAAAAAAGAGAAGGGGGAAGGGGATTGAAATTCAGCATCGGCTACCAGATCGACGAGCGGGATGCCCTCGTTCCGGCCATTCTGCGCCATGCGGCGCGGGTGCAGGAGGTGTATTTCGCCTTTGGTGATTTTCCCAACGGGCGGCATAAGCAAACGCGCAGCAGCTATCTGCTCCCATACGAGGCGCAGGAAAGGCAGCTTGCGGATTTAGACCGGCTGCACAAGGCCGGCATTGCGCTGAATCTGCTGCTAAACGGCAATTGCTATGGGGCAGACAGCCTTAGCCGCTCGTTTTTTAGTAAGATCGGGGATACGGTAGACTATCTGGCGTCTCGCTTTTCTCTGCCTTCGGTGACCACCACCTCACCCGTGATCGCCAAATTTTTACATAGCAATTTTGCAGGTATCGAGGTGCGCGCCTCGGTCAATATGGCGGTTGGCACCCCCACCGCCATGGGCTATATTGCCGATAGCTTTGATAGCTTTTATCTCAAGCGTGAGCTAAATCGCGATATGGCGGCTATTCGCCGTGCAAGGGCGTGGTGTGATGCCAACGGTAAAGGGCTGTTTATGCTGGCCAACAGCGGCTGCCTGAACGAATGCCCCTTGCATACCTTTCACGACAACCTGGTCGCCCACGAGGAGGAGCTTGCTACGCGTGATAATGCCTTCACGTTTGAAAGCATGTGTGGCGCTCGCCTTTCGCAGCGAAAGGCCATGGTATCGCTCTTGCGCGACAGCAATTTCGTACGGCCGGAGGATATTGCGCTGTACGAGGGGCTGTTTACCGCTGCCAAGCTGGCCACCCGTGTGAATCCCCATCCGGTGCGCATCATCGAGGCCTATATGGCAGGGCGGTATATCGGCAACCTGGCCGACCTGCTAGAGCCGGATCATGCCGCGCGTATGTACCCCTATGTGCTGGAAAACAGCGAGATCCCGCCGGGCTTTGCCGAGCGGGTGCTGTATTGCGATAAGCAATGCGAGACGTGCGGCTACTGTGAGCGCACGTTTGAGGGCGCTTTGAAAAAAATCAACGAAGGAGCTTTGATATATGCTGACAAGCAAGATGATTAAAGAGGCCGCGCTGCTGGCGGGGGCCGATAAATGCGGCATTGCCCCCATCAGCCGCATGAAGGGCGCGCCGGACGTGATGAACCCCGCGCTCCTGTTCCCGGAATGCAAGAGCATGATTGGCCTTGTTTTTCGCATTCCGCGCGGCGTGCAACGCGGCATCGAGGAGGGAACGCAGTTCTACCAGTACCCCTCTATGGCCTACGGCGGCATCAATGAGATCCTGGCACCAGCTGTACTTTACAAGGTGGGCAAGGTGATCGAGGATGCGGGCTATGAGGCCTTTACCTACCGCAATACCGGTGCCCGTGGCGCAGTATCGGATATGGATGGCTCTGAGGGAGCAACCCTCTCGCCTGAGGAGCAGATCGAGGTCAACGAAAACAGTAAAAGCCACACCGCCCACCACCGCAGCGTTTCCTTTACCCGCGCAACAAGAGAGGGCAACGTGCCGCCCGACCTGCAGTTCCAGTTTCGCCTGGCGGCGGTGGCTTGCGGCCTGGGCGAGATCGGCTACAGCAAAATGCTGCTAACGCCGGAATTCGGCCCGTTGCAGAGAGTTGCCTTTATCTTTACCGATGCAGAGCTGGAATATGACGACATGTACAGCGGCGAGCCGCTTTGCCGCCATTGCTATGCCTGCGTGCGGGAATGCCCCGGCGGCTGTATCCCGCATCCCAATACCGGCAAGGTCGTCCGGGTAGAGATCGATGGTAAGGTCTGCGAGTGGGGGGATATCGATATGTGGCGCTGCTACGCCTTCTACACCCACGCCGGGCGGTATTATAACCCCTTCGTGCCGAAGGAGGTCTTTGATAAAAACGAAAACGGCGACCTTGACCTGCTGGAAACACCGGGTATGGTCGGCACCGAGCAGGATATTATGCGTGTGTATGCCGCCCTGCAGCAATATTTCCCTACCTGGGTGGGCTATAACATGGCCAAGTGCGGCGGCTGTATCCGCGCCTGTGTGAGCATGCTGGAAAAAAAGGGCGGCTGCATGGCCGGCCGCTTCCACGAGCCGCTGCGCACCAAAAAGGCCTGGAAAATGGATCGATAAGGGGGGTAGCGCTATGAATCTGACAAGTCAATATCTCAAAGAAAAGGCCGCTGAATACGGCGTTCCCGTTTGCGGCGTTGGCCGGCTTGACCTATTTGCCGGCGTAGATCCCCAGCGCGACCCACTGCAGATCCTGCCAAATGCCACCTGCATTATCGGCTTTGGCGTGCCCATCCCGCGTGGGCTGTACCGCGCCATGGAAAATGGCAACCAGGCCTATACCTATACCACCGTTGGTGTCAAGATGGTAGAAGAGGACTATGCCGAGATCTTTCTCTTCCGTATGGCCAGCCTGATAGAAAACGAGGGGTATGACGCCTGCCTGCAGCGCAGCGTGCCAAACCTGCGTGCGAAGGGGGATAAGACCACCAACCCCGAGGTGCTGGATACCTACGAGCTGATCCATGCCGAGCCGATCGCCCCCGGCAAGCCGGCACCCGACGTGCTTATCGATTTTGGCCTGGCCGCCCGTGCCTGTGGCATCGGCCACGCCGGCAAAAACGGCAAGATCATCAATGCCGAATACGGCCCCTACATGCGCTATATGTTCATCGTGACCGATGCACCGCTTGCGTGTGACGAGCCGTACGAGATTAACCATTGCGCCGGCTGCCAGGCATGCCTTGAAGCCTGCCCGGGCCACGCCATCAGCGATGCGGGGCTGGATAGCTGGCAATGTGCCGTCTATTACAAGGGCGCGCACCGCTCAAACCCCTTCATGACCAACGAGTTCCTCGCCGGCCACCCGGAGCGAGAGGCGATCCTTTCGGGTGAAAAGCGCTTTACGGCAGAGGAGGCAAGAGCTGTTATCCGGCAAATGCATTTTCTGCCGGCTGCCAAGGGGTATGCCGCCTGCCTGTGCGGCAAGGCGTGTGACCGCGCCTGCTACCGCCACCTGAAGGGAGAGGATTGATATGGGATTGCGTGAAGATATTATTAAAATAGCAAAGGCAGAGGCAGCCGATATCATCTGCTTTGCGCCGGCCACCCGGTTCGAGCGAGATGACCCGATCTTTTCGATCCTGCCCGAGGTAAAAACGGTGATCTGCCTCGCCTTCCGCATCCTGCGCGGTGTTTACCGCGGTATAGAGGAGGGCACAACCTATTATCAGTTTCCTACCATGGGGCTGGAGACGATGGAGGAAACGGTGATGCCCATCGCCTTGCTGCGCGTCTGCAACCTGATCGAGGCAAGTGGCGCCATTGCCCTGCCGCAAAGAAGGCACTATACCGTCATGGCAGAGGCAGACAGCACCAATCCCGAGGCGCAGAATGATGCCATCTTCCGTGGCAGAACGCAGGAGGTGCAGATGCGCTTTGAGGAAAGCGCCGTGCTCTGCGGCCTCGGTGAGCGTGGCATGAACGGCACCGTGCTGACCGACGAGTTTGGCCCCATGGTGCGCTATTGCTTCATTCTGACGGATGCAGAGCTGGAGGCAGACCCGGTTAAGGAGCCGCATCTGTGTGACCTGTGCGGCGCGTGCGCCGCGGCTTGCCCCGGCCACGCCATTGACCCCAAGACCGGCGAGGTCGATCGCTGGCGCTGTGCCGTCTATTATGACGGTGCCAGCGGTCTGAAAAACCCCTTTATGGCGCCCGATGCCTATGCCGAATTTGCTGATCGCCTGGCCATCATTGCCGGCACGGCGGATATCACGCCTGAAAAGGCGGCAAGGATCATGGCGGCCAATGCCTTTTACCCCTCCATTCAGCAGGGTTACCAGGCCTGTATCTGCGGCCGCGCGTGCGATATGGATTGCTACGCGCATCTGGAGGAAAAGGGCGTGCTGACCAAGCACTTCAAGACCCCCTTCCGCCGCCGCGAGAAATGGCAATTCTCCATCAAGGATTTTGAGTAACAAAAAAGGAGCCGCGTGCGGGCACCTACCGTAAAGCAGCTTTATATCAAAGCAGAAAAGGGACGAGATTTTCTCGCCCCTTTTTCACACGATCTTGCTTGCAAGGTATAGTGTGTTATACGATATTTTGTTTTCGGAAGGAATATAAGTGATGTTTTTGCTTACGCAAAAGTGATGTTAC
>JAZQVK010000016.1:0-4324 GCA_045631765.1 Eubacteriales bacterium | reverse complement strand
CTGGGAAATCTACGTCATACCACGTAGGATGGTTCTCGCCGATCCGCAAGATTCGGCTATCCATCCCACAGCCGATGTGAATGATAACCGCATCCTCCGCACCGGCGGCCATCTGCCCTCTCAGCCAATCATCAAAAACGGCCGAGCGTATGCCCATATAGTAGGCAAGCCATTTTGATCGAGATTTCCCCTTCAAGGGGAACTGCTCTGCTTCCCATATCTCTTCCGCCTTCTCATCATGCAGAAAAAGCGATTTTTTACTCACGTAGGCCTTGCCGTACAAAGGAATGTATAAGGTTTTGTTAACACTATCCATCATGCTCCTCGTTCACCCTCTCCCAGGTCTCTCTTGTCATCAGCATGGCGTGGCCGGTGCGGATCTCGTTCATCAGCTTGACCTCGATGCCCTCGGTGGTATGGTGATAGACAAAGCCGAGCTTTTCCTGCACACGGCGGCTTTTGACGTTACCTTCGTAGTACCCGCACCAAACGCGGCTCATGCCAAGATCTAAAAAGGCGTGGCGCAGCATCTCGCGTGAGGCCTCGGGAATCAACCCCTGCCCCCAGAAGGGCTTGCCGATCCAATAGCCAAGCTCGTATTCATCATCTAAATCGGCGAGATCGGCGCGATGAAAGCCAATGCTGCCGATCGGCTTGCCGTTTTCCTTCAGGCAAACGGCATAGGTCTCAGGGGCGGAGAGCACGTTGCGAATGATCTCGCGGCTGTTTTCTACGCTTGTGTGCGGCGGCCAGCCGGCAGGCGGGCCTACCTCAGGGTCACTGGCGTATTGGTATAATTCTTCAGCATCCTCCTCGAACCACGGGCGCAGAACGAGGCGTTTTGTATGTAAGATCATTCTTTTTCCTCCTGCTTATCTTAGCCTGGTGTTTTCAAGAAAGAGGGCAACTTTGTTTTTTCACGTCACGTTTCTTCTTTCTCGGTGCGGTCATACGTTCTTAATATCTGTAAAAATTTTTCCCCGTAAAGCTCAAGCTTTACCCTACCAACACCCGAGACATCAAGCAGCTCTTCAACCGTTGTAGGATGCTTTTGGCACATATCAACCAAGGTTGCATCTGAAAACACCACATAGGCGGGAACACTTTTGCTGTCTGCAATTTTACGCCGCAACGCCTTTAGCTCGGCAAGCAAGCTGCGGTCTACGGTTTCTTTTATCTTCCCCTTTTTCAACTTCAAAACCGCAGGTGCTTTGGGTTTTGCCTGCTTCATAACAAGCTGCTCTTCACCCAAAAGAACGGCATTTGCCTTTTGCGTAACAGCGAGCGTGGGGTATTCGTTGCCACGCGTTTCTATATACCCTTCAAATTCCAAATAATCAATCATTTCTCGCACTTGCGCCACGCTACGTTCCCTCATCAAGCCATACGTAGTTTGACCGGCGAGCCTAAATTTAATTATTCGCTCATTCATGCTCCCCCTGAGAATATCACATATCATTTTCTTGCCAAACCGTTCCCCGGTTCGTTTGATGCATGAAAGTATTTTTTGCGCATCAACCGTGATATCAACCTCTGTAAATTGCGAAAGACAATTCGAGCAATTCCCACAATAGTTCGAGGCTTTTTCACCGAAGTAATCTAATATAAAGCTACGAAGACAGGTGATTGCCGTTGAATAAAACGTCATTTTTTTCAGTCTTTCATAATCTCTTGCTCGCAGCACCTCTTGTTGCGCAACGGTAAGCGCCGGGTTTGGCTCAGAATGCTCGATCAAAAACTGATTCGTGCGAACATCCCGCGCACTATATAGCAGGGTACAAACGGCATAAGAGCCATCTCGCCCTGCACGCCCTGCCTCTTGGTAATAGCTTTCAATATCCTTGGGCATATTATAATGAATCACATATGACACGTTGGATTTATCGATCCCCATACCAAAGGCATTTGTTGCAACCATAATATGTTTACGGTCATAGACAAAATCCTCTTGATTCTGCTTGCGTACTGCATCCTCCAGCCCCGCGTGATAGGTGGTTGCCGAGAAACCAAGTTCATTCAGCTTTTCCCCAACCGCTTCAACTGTTTTCCTTGTGGAGCAATAAATGATGCCGACCTCTTCTGTATGCTGCTTCAATATTCTAAGCAGCTCGTCGAATTTGTTTTTAGGCCTGATCGCCTCAAATCTCAAGTTTGGACGGTCAAAACCGGTTGTTATACGAAAAGGTGCTTTCAGCTTAAGCGAATATTCAATATCATCTTTAACCTCAGCAGTAGCCGTAGCGGTAAAGGCTGCGATAATAGGACGGTATCCCAACAAATCTACAAAATCGGCAATATTCAAGTAGCTGGGGCGAAAATCCTGCCCCCAATGGGAAATACAATGTGCTTCATCAATGGCCAATAAATCTATTTTTATCCCACTGCAGGCATCTAAAAAATCAGCAACGGCAAGTCTTTCGGGGGCAACGTACAGTATTTTGTAAGCACCACGCCGAATGTTGCTAATCACCATGGCATACTGCCCAAACGTAAGCGAGCTGTTCAAATATGCCGCCTTTACGCCATTTTGCGTTAATGCATTTACCTGATCCTTCATCAGAGAAACGAGAGGGGAAACAACAAGCGTGATACCGTCAAACATCAAGGCCGGAACTTGATAGCAAAGAGATTTTCCTGCGCCGGTAGGCATCACACAAAGAGCATCCTGCCCCTGCAAAATAGCATCCACCACCTGCTCCTGACCGGCCCTAAAGGCGGAATGGCCAAAATATTGCTTCAAAACAGCATTCTTATCAAGCATGTGTAATCCTCGTAAAATCGTAGCATTTAATCGGTCATACGTTCGGCAATCCTTGTCAATATCTCTTCATCCGCCGGGCAGAACGTATAGCTCGGAATCTCGCTTGGCGTGATCCATCTGATATCGTTGTGCTCTAACCGCGCAGGCTCACCTTTAGCGATGGTGGCGTTAAAAAGTGTCAGATGCACGGCAAGATCGGGGTATTCGTGGACAACTTCCCCAAACACGTCGCCAACCGAAAGAAGAACGCCCAGCTCTTCCTGGCACTCGCGGATAAGCGCCTGCTCTTTTGTCTCGCCGGGCTCTACCTTGCCGCCAACAAACTCCCAAAGCAGCCCTCTCGCCTTATGCGCCGGGCGCTGGCATATCATAAATTGATCGCCCTTCCATATCAGGGCGGCGACCACTTCTGTTATTTTCATGCGCGATCTATCCTTTTTGAAATAATACTTCTCTTTATTATAACAAATCCACACGCCCCTGTCAATATTTTCTGCCCCGGCATATCCGGCGGCGGATGCGAATATAGTTTGAAAAAACGCATTTGGGAGGCGCTATGAAACGTTCAATAAAGCTTTGGCAGCTTTGGGGCTTTGCCGTAACCTCGCTTGGTGGTACGCTTTTACACTTTCTATACGATTGGCTTGACAAGCCGGCATGGATCGCGCCGTTTTCGGGTGTCAATGAATCGACCTGGGAGCATATGAAGCTGCTTTTTTGGCCGATGCTCGTTTTTGCCGTCGTGCAAGGCTTTTTCTTCCGTGATCGCATGGATTTCTGGTGCGTGAAGCTACGCGGGGTCCTGCTTGGGCTTTCTCTGATTCCCGTTCTTTTTTACACCTACAACGGCGTGGTTGGCAAGTCCCCCGATTGGCTCAACATTGCGATCTTCTTCCTTTCTGCCGCGATGGCGTATATCTACGAAGCACGTCTCTTTGCCGCCGAAGGCCTTCGCTGCCGCTTTCCGAAATTAGCGATTGCTATGCTTTTGGTGATTGCCCTACTCTTTGTTATATTTACATTTGCAACGCCTAAGATCGACATTTTTAAGGATCCGCTGACGGGGACTTATGGACTATCATCATAAAAGGCTTCGCAAATCCCCTGCGGAGCCTTTTGGGTGTTGAACTATTCACAATTATGTGATACTATATATCTACAGCACATTGAGCATCATCATGATGAAAGGACATCACCATGGACAATTTGACGATACGTTTAGAAACAAAAAAGGACCACAGAGCGGTTGAGGAACTGACCCGCGAGGCGTTTTGGAACGTCTACAAGCCGGGTGCAGATGAGCATTATTACGTTCACATGATGCGAAACCACCCCGATTTTATTCCCGAGCTGGCATTCGTGCTTGAAAAAGACGGCAAGATCGTCGGCAACATCATGTACACCAAAGCATGGCTTGAGGATGAGAACGGTGAGCGCAAGGAGATACTGTCCTTCGGACCCCTTTGCGTTGCACCCGAATATCAGAGGCAGAAGCTTGGCAAGCTGTTGATCGAGCATTCCTTTGATGTTGCACGTAAGATGGGCTACGACGTGAACATCAAC
>JAZQVK010000015.1:0-17558 GCA_045631765.1 Eubacteriales bacterium | reverse complement strand
GTTGCGTGCAACACACGGGGGCTCTCGTTTCAAAAAGCGCCGCTCACTTAGAAGTTAAAATATCTCTCCGCGTTGCGGTAGCAGATATTGGTGATAATCTCACCAAGGGCTGCTTCATCGTTCGGGTATTCGCCCTCCTCTACCCACTTGCCAAGTAGGTTGCATAGGATGCGGCGGAAATATTCGTGCCGCGGGTAGGAGACCAGGCTGCGCGAATCGGTCAGCATGCCGACGAACTGCGAAAGCATGCCCAGGTTGGCCAGGGCGCACATCTGTGCCTCCATGCCGTCACGGTTATCGTTGAACCACCAGCCGGAGCCAAACTGCATCTTGCCGGCCGGGCTGCTTTGGAAATTGCCGATCATGGCGCCCAGCACGTAATTATCCTTCGGGTTCAGGGTGTAGAGAATGGTCTTGGGCAGGCCGGCGCCGCTGTTCATATTGTCCAGCAGGCGGGAGAGGCCTTCGGCCACGCGGAAATCGTTGATCGAATCAAAGCCGGTGTCGGCACCCAGCTTGCGGAACATATTGGTATTGTTATTCCGCAGGGCGCCAATGTGCAGCTGCATGGCAAAATCATGCTTCGCGTACTCGCCGCCAAGGTGAAGCATCACGGCCGAGCGGAAGGCATCTGCCTCCTCTACCGTAGGCACCTCACCCCTCATAGCCTTCTCAAACGCGACACACGGGTCGCCCGAAACGAAGGCAACGCGCTCAAGCGAGTGGTCAGAGAGGCGACAGCCGCTCTCGGCAAAGAAGGCGATGCGGGCAGATAGGAAGGCAAGCAGCTCGTCATACGTTTTCACGCCGGCTGCCTGCATATAGAGTGGAAAGCTTTCTTTTTCCACGGCCAGCGCCTTATCGGGGCGGAAGGTGGGCAGCACCTTGACCGAGTACCCCTCCTCGCGCAGCTGGCGGTGGAAGGCCAGGCAGTCAATCGGGTCATCGGTGGTGCACAGGGCGCGCACGTTTGAGCGCAGGATCAGATTGCGCGCCGAGAAGGAGGGATCCTTCAGCATCTCGTTGCAGGCATCGTAAATACGGCGGGCACTCTCACGGCAAAGCGGCTCGTCGATATCAAAATAGCGCTTCAGCTCCAGCGCCGTCCAATGATAGAGTGGGTTGCCGATCAGCCCGGGCATCATGCTGGCATAGGCCAGGAATTTGTCATAGGGATCGCCGTCTCCGGTGATCAGCCGCTCGTCAATGCCGGCGGTGCGCATCTGGCGCCACTTGTAGTGGTCGCCACCGAGAAACAGCTCGGTCACGTTCGCAAAGCGGTAGTCCTTCGCGATCTGCTCCGGGCTCAGGTGGCAATGATAGTCAATGATCGGCTGACCGGCGGCATACGCCTCGTACAGGCGGCGGCCGGTCTCGTTTTTCAGCATAAAGGTATCGTTGATAATTCCCATATTCACACCTCACGGATGATTTTTTCGTATAATTCATTATAACAAACGAAAAGCGCCCATTTCTATGGCATTCTCTACTTTTCCGAAGTGCGTGGAATATGCAAAAGCGCCACCCTGCGGTGGCGCTTTTGCTTTTTTATGACAGTTCCTCCGCATCCCCTTCCAGGATGTGGTGGTCAAGCAGCTCGATGTGCGCGTTATACTGCGTGGGCAGCACGTCCAGCACCTCGATCACGTTGCCGCTTTCCTTTAGCAGGCAGCCGGGCAGATACAGCGTCATCTGCGGGCCGCAGGAATCGTAGCGCCCAAGCGAGAAGCCGTTGACCCAGATATAGCCGTGCGAGAAGCCGGCAAAATGCACGTAGCTGTCGGCACCCGCCGTGGCATCAAACTCGCCGCGCAGGAACACGGGCTTATTGGCTACAAAATCCGTTTCGCTGTTTTCCTTCCAGGCAAGGCGGGAAAGATCGTCCAGCGGCAGGGTGCGCGTTTTGCAGCCGTAGAGCTTGATACCGAAGGTAAGCGCGGTGATGCCCTTACGCTCAAAGGGAATTTCGTGGCCGTAGTTCACACGACCCAGGTTTTCAACCAGCACGTCGATCTGCGTTCCCTCCGGCTTGGGCGTATACATCGCCTTGCCGTTCTGAACCGGGGCGCCGGCGGTCTTGACGCCGCGGTCACGCATGTAGGTGGCAAAATATTCACCATCGGTATAGATGCTGGCGCGGTCACGCAGGTTTTCCGGCGCAAGAGGGCGGCTTTCCCCCTCGTAGCCATCCAGCTGCTGGGTGTAAAGGATCATGCCGTAGCTTTGGCCGTAATCCTCCATCGGGCGCGGTAAAATACCCTCGGAATAGCGGCCGGTCAGGGCATCCAGGTTATCTAACAGGGGGGCTGCCTGCGCCAGCTTGATCTGCAGAGCCTGCGTTTCTCTCTTGGGTGGATCATGCGGGCGGAGCGGGCGACCCATATATCTATCCAGCTCGTCACGGCAGAGGTAGTATTTTTCGGTGGGAATACCGTCCTCACTGATCAGCGCATCCACGTCGTACGAGGTGGTGTGCGGCACGTAACGTGGGATGGGCGTACCGGGACGCGGCGAATAGGATTGCCCATAGTTGGCGCCACCCATAAAGCCGAAATTGCTGCCGCCTGAGAACATATAGAAGCAGACGTTGCCGCCCAGCTCTAACAGCTCGCGGAAGCCGTCTGACGTGTCGGCAGGCTCACGATGGTAAAAGGGCTCGCCCCAGTGCATCGAGCGGCCTGCCCAGAATTCAGCCGCGAAATAGGGGGAATTCAGCATTTTCTCGGTCACCATCTTCGCATGGGCAGAGCTGCCGCGCGTAGCGCGGTAGTCGACACCGACAAAATCATCCATATGGCGACCAAAGGTAATATGGGCGGTGGTATCGCCATCTGCCGTATAGAAGGGCACGTCTACGCCGTTTTCACGCATCAGCTTGCCGATCTCTTCGATATAGGCATGCTCGTTGCCGTAGCTGCCGTATTCATTTTCAACGGCCACGGCCAGAATGGGGCCGCCGTTGGTTGCCAGATAGGGGCGAAATACCGATATCAGCTTTTCATAATACCGGCGCACAGCCTTCATGTAGGCACGGTCGGTCGAGCGAATGACCATATCGCGGTCGCGGAGTAGCCATGCGGGCAGACCGCCCAGATCCCATTCCGAGCAGATGTAGGGCGAGGGGCGCAGAAGCACGTAAAGACCACGGTCAGCACAGGCCTGCAGATAAGCGGCAAGGTCTAAATGCCCCTCAAAGCAATATTTCCCGGGTGTTGGCTCATGCGCGTTCCAGGGCACGTAGGTCTGCACCACGTTCAGGCCGAAATCCACGGCCAGGTCTAACCGCTTTCCCCAATCCTGCGGCAGGATGCGAAAATAATGAATATCGCCGCCAATGATACGAAAGGGCTCGCCATTCAGGTAAAAGCTGTTTTTATCAAAGGTAAGAATCGGTTTTTTCATAAGATGCACTCACTTTCTCAGATAGCATTACCATCTTTATTGTATCACATTTCACCCGGCATACCATGTACAAATCGACCGTCAACTTGGACAAAACGATTTTTTCTCTTGACGAGGAGCCGTTTTTTCGTTACAATATAAGAAAAACCGAAAGGAGGCGCAGCATGATGCGTACACGCAGAATGCGGCCGGATGCCGCTGTTCTATTGTTGCTGCTGACCGAGCTGGCACTCTCGCTTGCCGCCGGCATGGCAGACGGCGTAGCAGGCCGGCTGCTGCACTACGCCTCCTACCTACTGCCGCTTGCCTTGTTTCTTCTGTTCTTTGCCGGGCAGGGCTGCCTTGCCGCCCAGCGGCCTACGGCGGCGGGCTTGTGCCGGGTGCTGCCGCTTCTGCCCATCTTTTTGGCGGCCGTGATGCTGGTCTCGACCCTGACCGGCAGCATCATGGCGGCGCTGGGGCTGCCCACCGGCGGCAGCGCAGCCGAGGGGGGGCTTGGCGGGCAGATCTTGCAGCATGCGCTGGTGCCGGCTCTGCTGGAGGAGCTGCTCATGCGTCTTTGCGTGCTCAGCCTGCTGGCAGGTCGCTCGCCGGCGCGGGCGGTGCCGCAATGCGCCCTGCTGTTTGCCCTGCTGCACGCCAGCCTGTACCAGCTGCCCTACGCCTTTATAGGCGGTCTCTTCCTTTCTCTTGCGGCGCTTTCGGGCGGCTCGGTGCTGTTTGCGGTGCTTTTTCATTTTGCAAACAACCTGCTTTCACTGCTTTTGCAGCGGCTGCCGCTGTGGCTTGGCGAGCAGGGTGGGCTGGTCGCGCAGCTGGCCTTGACCTTTGCCATCTTTCTGTTGGCCGGCGTTTCCGTGCTGGTGCTGCTGCGCCGCCAAAAAGAGCCCCTGCCAAGCGCGCGTGGCTGGCTGCGCGAGCTTGTCTGCTCGCCCCTGATCGTATACGTGCTGCTGATGCTGCTTTATGCTTGCTTATAGGAGAATACCATGAAAGAAGAATTGATCAACGAACCGATGACCGAAGCGGATACATCTTATATGCAGCAGGCGCTTGCGCTGGCTGAGCAGGCCGGGGCGCAGGACGAGGTGCCTGTTGGTGCCCTGATCCTGCACCGGGGCGAGGTGATCGCCACCGCCTTTAACACGCGAGAAACGAGCAAATGCGCCACCCACCATGCCGAGGTGCTGGCCATTGAGGCTGCCTGCCGCCGCCTGGGCGGCTGGCGCCTACCGGATTGCACCCTGTACGTGACGCTGGAGCCCTGCCCCATGTGCGCCGGCGCCATCGTGAATGCCCGCATTGACCGCGTGGTGTACGCCGCGCCCGACCTGCGCGCCGGTGCCTTTGGCTCTGTGGTGGATCTGAACACCCTGCCGCTCAATCACAAGCCCCGTATCACGGGGGGCGTGTGTTGTGAGGAGAGCAAAAGCATTCTTTCCGCCTACTTCCGCGCCAAGAGAAAAAAGGATAAATAAAGGCGCCTGCGGGCGCTTTTTCTTTCGCCCGCAGGCGCTTTTTCTTTTGGCAAGGGCACGTGTCTTGCGCGTGCAAGAAAGCTGCAAAACGGTGCATACTGTGTAATAAAGAAACACACAGGAGGCAACGATGAAGATCTTGCATATTCTAACAGACAGCGGTATAGGCGGCGCGGGCATCCTGCTGGAAAATCTACTGGCCCATTCTGCCCTGCCACGCACCTGCTTTGCCATTGTTTTACCGCGGGGTGCCGCCATGGAGCCACGTCTTTCGGCCAAGGGCTTTCGCGTGCTGCCTGCCTTGCGCGGCAGGGATCGCTCGCTTTGCGTGGGCGACTTTTTTCGCCTGGTGCGGCTGATTCGGCAGGAGCGGCCGGACGTGCTGCACACGCACGCCTCTCTTTCCGGCCGCTTGGCCGGGTGGCTGAGCGGCGTGCCGGTGCGCCTAGCCACGCGGCATTGCGCCTACCCGGCCGGCCGTGGCGGGCGGCTGCTTGCCCGCCTGCTGCATCGGTGGGCTGACCGGCATCTTTCTACCTGCACGGTGGCCACCGCGCAGGCGGCGGCTGACAACCTACTGGCTCTGGGCATCCCGCAAGAAAAGATCTTGCTGATCCGCAACGGGGCAAAGGCCGTAGAGCGGGTGCCGGCGCGCCTATCGGAGGCGCTGCGCCGCCGCTTGGGGATCCCGGAGGGGGCCTTTGTGGTGGGGATCTGCGCGCGGCTGGTGCCGGTAAAGGGGCACGCCACCCTGATGCACGCCGCCAAGCGCCTGCTTTCACAACACACGGGGTACCACTTTTTGCTGGTTGGCGGCGGCGAGGAGGAAGAAAGCCTGCGGTCGCTCAGTAAGGAGCTGGGGATCGAGCGGCAGGTCACCTTCACCGGCTATACCGACAGCCCCGCCCCCTACGTGAACCTGTTTGACGTGGCGGTCAATTGCTCAACGGGCACAGAGACCTCTTGCCTGGCCCTTTCTGAGGCGATGGGCCTTGGCATTCCCTGCGTGGCCAGCCGCTACGGCGGCAACCCCGAAATGATCAGCGAGGGGGAAAACGGGCTGCTCTTTGCACCGGGTGACGACCTGGCCCTTGCGCGCTGCATAGAACGGCTGCGGCGTGACCCGGCGCTATACAGCCGCCTCTCGCGCGGGGCAGAGGAGAAATACCGGCGCGCGCTGCGCGCCGAGGCCATGGCCCGCGCCTATGACAGCCTCTACCTGGCGCTTTACGAGGCACCGCGCACACGGGGTGAGCTGCTGATGCCACCGCCTGCGGCGTGGCAGCGCTTTTGCCCCTTTCCGCCAAAGGGATAAAAGACGGTTGCATTTTGCGTTTTCATATGGTATAATAGTAAAAAATGACGGTAAAGGGGCTGAGCTTGATGAAAAAAGAATACCTGGAATGTGGGAAGATCGCCACGGCGCACGGTGTGCGCGGCGCCCTGCGGGTGCAGTCTCTTTGCGATAGTGCCGAAATTCTTGCCGCTCTGCACACCGTTTATATGCGCGAAAAGAGCGGTGCGTATACCCCGTGCCGTGTGCTGGCCGGCTCTGCCTCGGGCGAGATGGCTATTCTGACCTTAGAGGGCTACGCCGACCGAGATGCTGCCCTTTCGCTGCGTGGCCGTATGCTGTATGCCAAGCGCGAGGATATTCCCGTACCGGAGGGGGGCGCCCTGATCGCCGATATGCTTGGTCTGCCGGTGGTCGACGCTGCCAACGGCCGCCGCTACGGCGAGCTGGTTGACGTGCAGCCCTCTGCCGCCTCTGACCTATACGAGATCCGCACCCCAGGTGGCAAGCTCGTGCTGCTGCCGGCCGTGCCGGCCTTCCTTGACCGGATCGACATTGACACGGGCATCTATATCCGCCCCATTCCCGGCTTTTTTGACGAGGAGGACGGCGATGCGCTTTGATATTATGACCCTGTTCCCGGATATGGTGAGCACGGTGCTTGCAGAAAGCATTATCGGCCGGGCGCAAAAGGCCGGGCACATTGAGGTGCATTGCCACCAGATCCGCGATTTTTCTGAAAACAAGCACCACAACGTAGACGATACGCCCTACGGCGGCGGTGTGGGCATGGTGATGGCGGCACCGCCGATCTACGGCTGCTACCGCTCGATCACCGAGCAGATAGACCCGGGGGCAAGACGGCGGGTGATCTACCTTTCCCCCCGCGGCCGCCTGTTTACCCAGGACGTGGCGCGCGAGCTGTGCGGCTATGACGAGCTGATTTTGCTTTGCGGGCACTACGAGGGGGTAGACGAGCGCATCATCGAGGAGATCGTAGACGAGGAGATCTCGATCGGTGATTACGTACTCACAGGCGGCGAGCTGCCTGCCTGCATTCTGGTAGATGCCGTGAGCCGCATGCTGGACGGCGTGCTGGCCAGCCCGGAATGCTACGAGGGCGAAAGCATCGCAAGCGGCCTGCTGGAATACCCGCAATACACCCGCCCCCCTGTTTTTTTAGGGCGCGAGGTGCCGCCTATTTTGCTTTCCGGGCACCACGAAAACATTGATAAATGGCGGGCAGAGCAATCACTTTTGCTGACAGAGGCGCGCCGCCCGGACCTATACGCCGCGTATAAGGAGACCCATAAACACACAAAATAAGGAGGAAGGATGATGGACAGCCAAAGACCCGCCGCCGAAAGCAAGCCGGCGCGAGCTTCCTTTTTCGCATCCCTTCTCGGCTTCCCTGCCCGGGTAGCCGGCTGGCTGGCCGCATCCGCGCCCGGCCGCTTTCTTCACGCCTATGAGGCTTGCCGGGAGAGTGCGCGTGAGAGCCGCCTGGCGCGGCGCCTGCGCGAAAGCCGCCTGTGGCGCTTGGGCGAGCCGCTGCGCCGCCGCATCGGTGAGCTGTTTAGCCACAGCCCGATCGCCAGGCTGATCAACCGCCTGGGCGAGCTGCTTCGCTTTACCGAAACGCGTGCCTACGGCATTTTGTTCAGCACCTTTGGCCTGTACACCGTGCTGGTATTCGTGATCCGCTATTTTGCACAATGGGCCCGTGGGGCTGAGCAAAGTGCCTTGATCACCGGCATTGTGATTACCCTGTTCAGCATTCCCATGCTGTTTTCCTCACGCCCCATTTATATCACGATGCAGGAAAGCCGCTTGCTTAGCGCCTTTTTCTACCGCCTGGTTGGCCTGCGGCAATACCCGTATACCGACAAAAGGCCGCTGACCATCAATCCCACCGTGGCCTTTCTGATCGGCTCGCTGCTTGGCATAGCCGGCTTCTTTGTGCACCCGCTATACCTGCTGGGCATTCTGCTGGGCATTGCCTGCTTCTTGCTGCTTCTCTTTTCGCCGGAGCTTTGCCTGTACACCACCCTGCTCTTTTGCCCGCTGTTCTTCTTTTTTGAGCATCCCTCCACGCTGCTTTCGGTCATTTTGCTCACCGGCTCTGTCAGCTACCTATTCAAGGTGCTGCTTGGCAAGCGCACCTTCTCCTTTGAGCCGCTGGATCTGACCGTGCTGCTGCTGGGGCTTTTATATAGCAGCGCCGCCCTCTTTACCCGTGGCGGGGCTTCCTCCTCGGCAGAGGCGCTGCTGTATGCTTCTCTGCTGCTTGGCTATTTTTTGGCAGCCAATCTGCTGACCACGCCAGCATCTATCAACCGTGCCATCACCGCCCTGACCGCAGGCGGTGCGGTAACCGCCATACTCGGTCTACTACAGTACTTTACCGGCCAAGCCGTAGCCGGCTGGCTGGATAACACCGCCTATGCCTATATCAGCGGCCGCATCACTGCCGCCTTTGATAACCCCAACGTGCTGGCTGCTTATCTGATCATGGTCCTTCCCTTCATCACGGCCGGTATTCTGAAAAAGGGGCGGCTGCGCGGACGACTGGGCTCGCTTTTGATCTTTGCCGCCTGCATGGGTGCGATCATTCTGACCTGGTCGCGCGGTGCCTGGCTTGGCGTTATTCTTTCCTTTGCGATCTTTCTGTTCGCCTACAACCCCGCCACGATGTATATTCTGATCCCGGCGGCGGTAGGCAGCTTTTTCGGCCTGCAGCATCTTGGCTCTGCCATTACGCAGCGGCTCTCCTCTACCCTTTCGCTGGCGGCTGATTCCTCGATCTCCTACCGTCTCAGCACCTGGCGTGGCGCCCTTTCGATGGGGTGGGAGCACTTTTTTGGCGGTGTGGGCGTAGGCGAAAAGGCCTTTACAGCCGTTTATCCCTACTATGCGCTTTCCGGCATCGAGAGTGCCCCCCACGCGCACAACCTGGCACTGCAATATTTCTGCGAGTTTGGCATCATTGGCCCCTTGCTGCTGCTTTTATTCGTATTGATTCTCTTTCAATGCATCCTCTCCCACCAGAGAGAGGAGACCAACCCTACCATTCGCCTGTACAGCATGGCGGCCGGCGGTAGCCTGCTGGCCCTGCTGGTTTACGGCCTGGCCGACCACGCCTTTTACAACGCGCGCATCTTCTTCCTCTTCTTTGCCATTGCCGGCATCGCCGCAGCGCTTTCCCGCGTGGGGCGGCTGGAGCGGCAGCGCAACACCCCCCTGCGCGACACCGAGGCAGAGGCCTATGCGATCGAGATCCTTTTGCGTGAGGAATAACCCCTCTCCTGTTTCACCGAAGGAGGCATATGGAGCCCACGCAGACCCGTACCGACCGCGCCGTGATTCTATTGATCAATCTGCTCAGTATCTTACTGCCGCTTGCCCTGCTGCTTGGCTTTTTATGGGCGGCGCAGCCAAGGGCGCTGCAAAGAAACGATACTGCCCTGCTATACACCGTGACCCTGCCCGCCGTGCGGGAGGAATACCTCGCCGGCCTACAGGCTGACGTACCCGTGCTGGATGCCGTTAGCAAGCGGCCGATCGGCCATCTGCTCACCTATACGGTAGAGCCGGCCACCACGCAGGGCTATCACCAACGCGCCGGGCGCATGCGCCTGGTGGAATACCCCGGCCACAAGCGTGTGACCATGACCATCCGTGCACAGGGCAAGCGCATGGCGGGCGGCTATTCACTTGCCGGCTTTACCCTTTACCAGGGCGAAGGGATTTCACTTCGCCTACCGAATTTTGTAGGAAGCGGCAGCTGCACCGGGCTGCAAGCGCAAGCACTTTCCTGAAAGGAGACACCATGCAACACCCAAGAGGTCGCTACGTAAAGCTGAATATCGTGGATTATTTGCTGATCGCCGCGGCGGTGCTGTTGCTGTTGGCACTTCTGTTTCGCGGGGTGGGCATGCTGGTCTCGGGCAAGGCTGAGACCTGCCGCGCAGATGTGGAATTTGCCGTTCGCGGCCTGGATGAAGCACGCATGGAGCAGCTGATCGCCGAAAAAGCCCCCTTTCTGCTGGCAGACGGCAGTTCGCTTGCCGCGCAATTTGAGACCACCGTGCACCAAGAGACGATGCTGGTATGGAACGAGGATGGCAGCATGACCGAAGCCGAAAACCCCTCTGCCTACCGTGTTATCGTTTCCTTTACCGCCGAGGGTGAGCTGGCAAATGACGGAACCTTTCTGTTTGGTGGCACGCGCCGCCTGGCAACGGGCGAGGCGCTGGTGCTTACCCAGGCACAGGTGACCTACACAGCCGATGTTGTACGCGTAAGCGTGCGCGGGGGCTAACAAAATTTTTCCTTTTTTATAAAAAAGACTTGATTTTATCAGGCAAATTTGCTATACTGATATCAAAGATGGGGGTTGCTTGACCCCATACTGTTTTTATCATTCCCGAATTGAGGTAATAGACATGATTACGTGTAACGTCACCATTCACAACAACGTGGGGCTGCATGCAAGACCTGCCACATTCTTTATCCAGAAGGCAAATTCCTACAAGTGCTCCATTTGGGTGGAGAAGGATGACCGCCGCGTGAATGCCAAGAGCCTTCTCGGCGTTCTTTCGCTGGGAATCGTACAGGGCATGAGCGTTACGCTGATTGCTGACGGTGCTGATGAGCAGGCTGCGCTTGAAGGGCTTTCTGCACTGGTTGCCTCCGGCTTTCAGGAATAAACGGCGCCGGCCGTTGCACACGCGGGCATTCTGCCGGCTATTGCCGCAGGTGCCCGCTGTTTTTTCCCGGAAAGGAGGAGCAGAATGAATCCCTATATCACACGCCTGCGGGAAAAGGCTGCTTCCCTGCCAGCCACGCCGGGCGTCTATTTGATGAAGGACAAGCACGGCAAGATCATCTACGTAGGCAAATCACGCAAGCTGAAAAACCGTGTTTCGGGCTACTTTGTTGGTGAGCATAACCGCAAGACCGAGCGCATGGTGGCCGCGGTCGTGGATTTTGATACCATTTTGTGTGACAGCGAAATGGAGGCACTTTCGCTTGAAAACGTGCTGATCAAGCAGCACACACCGCACTATAACATCAAGCTCAAGGATGCCAAATCCTACCCCTATATCAAGATGACCGATTCAGCCTACCCACGCTTGATCGTCACGCGTGACAGGGGCGCCGGGCACGGGCGTTATTTCGGCCCTTATGCGGGCACCGCGGCCGCTTATGCGGCGGCCGATGCGGTCAACCGCATCTTTCGCCTGCCCACCTGCCGCCGCTCGTTCCCGCGTGATATCGGTAAGGAGCGCCCTTGCCTTTACCACCAGTTAGGCCGCTGCATTGCCCCTTGCACGGGCAGCATCAGCGAGCAGGATTATCAAAAGACCGTGGCCGCCGCCTGCGCAGTATTAGACGGTGGCGTGCGCGGTACGGTAAGCCTGCTGGAGGAGGAAATGACGCGCTACGCGCTTGAAGAGCGCTTTGAGGAGGCAGCCCGCTGCCGCGACAGCATTGCCGCCCTGCGCCACCTGACCGAAAAGCAAAAGGTGGTGGCGGATGCCGGCGTAGAGCAGGACGTGTTTGCCGTGTACACCGACGATAGCTGCGGCGTGCTGGCTCTGTTGATGGTACGCGAGGGCAAGCTGTGCGGCAAGACCGAGTTTGTTTTTTCGGCAGCCGAGATCCCAGATGAAGAATCTCTTTCTGCCTTTTTATACGATTTTTACCGTGATGGCGCCAAGATCCCGCGGGAGGTGCTGCTGGCCTTTTCGCTGGAGGGGGAGGAATACGAAACGCTTTCTGCCCTGTTCTCTCAGCGGGCGGGGCACAAGGTGACCCTGCATACGCCGCAGCGCGGGTCAAAACGCGCGCTGTGCGCCATGGCTGAGGCAAACGCCAAGGAAAAGGCGGCGCGCTACGCTGCCGAGCTGGTGCGTGAGGACAAAACGCTGGTCTCGCTTTGCCGGCTGCTGGGGTTAGAGGTGCTGCCCGACCGCATTGAGGCCTACGATATCTCCAACCTGGGTAGCGAGCACATCAAGGCTGCCATGGTGGTATACGCGGATGGCGGCATGAAGCGGGCGGATTACCGCAGCTTTTCGATCAAAAGCACCGCCGGCATTGACGACTACGGTGCCATGCGTGAGGCGCTTTTGCGCCGGCTCTCGCATATCGGAGACGGTAGCCCATCGCTTGGCGAGGCACCTGACCTGATCCTGCTGGACGGCGGCGTGGGCCACGTGCACGTGGGGCAAGAGGTGATGCGTGAGCTTGGGCTTTCCATTCCCCTCTTTGGCATGGTGAAGGACGAGTTTCACAAGACGCGGGCGCTGACGGACGGGGAAAACGAGATCAGCATCGCCTTTGACGGTGCGGTGTTCGCCATGCTCTATAAAATCCAGGAGGAGGTGCACCGCGTAGCCGTGCGGCAAACGATGGGTGCCAAGCGAAAGACCCTGCGGCGCTCGAAATTAGAGGATATTCCCGGCATTGGGCCGGCACGCGCCAAGCTGCTGCTCTCTGCCTTTGGCGGTCTTTCTAAGCTGAAAAAGGCCATGAAGGACGATATTGCCGCCGTGCGCGGCATTTCACAGACCGATGCGGCGGCGGTGTACCGCTATTTCCACCAAGAGGAGGACGAGGAAGCATGATGAGAATTATTACCGGCAGCGCGCGCGGCGTGCGGCTGGAGACCTTAGAGGGTGAGGAGATCACCCGCCCAACGGCAGAGCGGGTCAAGGAGGCGATCTTTTCCGCCATCCAGTTTGAAACAGAGGGGCGGCGGGTGCTGGACCTGTTTGGCGGCAGCGGCCAGATGGGGTTAGAGGCGCTTTCGCGTGGGGCAAGGGCCTGCATGTTTATTGATTCCTCTGAGGAGGCGATCGCCCTGATCAAGCGCAATGCGCAAAAGACACGCCTTTCTGATAAGTGCCGCTACCTGGTCAGCGACTACCGCAACTACCTGCGTAAGGCACGCGGCCGTGAAAAATTCGACCTGGTATTTTTAGACCCGCCCTACGCCATGCACGCGCATGCCGAGGCGCTGCGGCGGCTTTTGGACGGCGACCTGGTAGAGCCGGACTGCCTGTTTATCTGCGAAAGCAGCGAGCCGGATATTTTTGAAGGGCACGAGGAGCTGGCTGCTCGCTTTGAAACACGCAAAACGGCGCGCTACACGCACACCTATATCCACATTCTGACACTGCGGGAGGATGACGATGAAAACAGTACTGATCAGCGGGAGCTTTGACCCCGTGACACGCGGCCACGCCGCGCTGATAGCGCGTGCGGCGCAGCTCTTTGACCGGGTTGCGGTGGTTATTTTTGAAAACAGCCAAAAAAAGACCCTGTTTACCCAAGCAGAACGCCTTGCCTTTTTAGAAAAGGTGTGCCGCGCCTGCGGTGAAAACGTAGTGGCCGGCATCTCGGCCGGCACGGTAGCCGGCTACGCGCGCGAGCACGGCATCCACGCCATCCTAAAGGGCGTGCGCAACGCAAACGATCTGCTTTACGAGCAGGATATGGCCACCCTGAACCGCCTGGCCGGCGGGCCGGAAACGATCCTGCTGCCGACAGAGCCGGCGCTCTCGCATATCTCCTCTTCTGCCGTGCGGGAATTTTTGACCCACGGGCTGCCGGCGGCCGAGCTGCTGCCTGAGAGCATCAATGATGACGTTTTGGCCGCCTATCAGGCAAAAGCGTGAAAAAAATGTAAAAATCAAAGCGCAGGGCTTGACAAGCCCTGCGCTTTCGTACTATAATAAGATGTTATAATATGTAAAAAATACCCCGAAAGGACGAGACTATGAAACAAAAGATCGAGACTCTGCGTCTGCGCTTTGCCGAAGAAAGCGGCAAGGTAAGCACGCAGGACGAGCTGGAAAACCTGCGCGTTGCCTTTCTTGGTAAGAAGGGCGAGGTAACCAACCTTCTGAAAAACCTGCGTGACGTGCCGGTAGAAGAAAAGAAAGAGGCCGGCCAGCTGATCAACACCTTAAAGACCGAGGTGGAGACGGCTATTGCTCAAAAGACCGACGAGCTGCGCCAGGCCGCGCTGAATGCCGCCATTCAGGGTGCCAAGCGCTATAACCCCACCCTGCCGATGGCAGAGGCACACGGCTCCTACCACCCCATCACGCTGGTGCAGCGCGATTTGGAGGAGATCTTTGCCAGCATGGGCTTTACCATTGAGGATTACGCCGAGGTGGTCAACGATTACCAGTGCTTTGAATCGCTGAACATTCCGCCCTATCACCCGGCGCGCGATATGCAGGATACCTTCTATCTCTCGAACGGCCAGCTGCTCAAGACCCAGACCTCGGCCGCGCAGAACCATATTATGAAGAAGTACGGCGCGCCGCTGCGTGCCATCTTCCCCGGTCGCTGCTTCCGTAACGAGGCGACTGACGCCTGCCACGAGAACACCTTCTTCCAGATGGAGGGGCTGATGATCGACCGCGACATCTCGATCTCTAACCTCATCTACTTTATGAAGACGATGCTGAGCGAGGTGTTTGGCCGCCCGGTGAACGTGCGCCTGCGCCCCGGCTACTTCCCCTTTACCGAGCCGGGCTTTGAGCTGGATATCAACTGCGAGATCTGCGGCGGTAAGGGCTGCCCCTCCTGCAAGAATTCCGGCTGGCTGGAGCTTTGCCCCTGCGGCATGGTGCACCCCAACGTGCTGCGCGAGGGCGGCATTGACCCCGAGGAATACACCGGCTTTGCCTTTGGCCTGGGTCTGACCCGCTTGGTCATGATGAAGTACGGCGTTAAGGACATTCGCGACCTCAACTCCGGCAGCCTGAAGGCTCTTTCCCAGTTTGAGAGCGAATAAGGAGGAAGAAAAGAACTATGCTGATTTCTATGAATTGGATCGGGGATTTTGTCGATCTGACCGGCCTCGATCTTGAAAATCTGATCCACCGCTTCACCCTCTCGACGGCCGAGGTAGAGGACGTGATCCACTACGGCCGCGACACGCACGGCGTGATCGTTGCCGAGATCGCCTCGATCGAGGATCACCCGAAATCCAAAAAGCTGCACCTCTTAAAGATCAACAACGGCCGTGAGCTGATCGACTGCGTTTGCGGCGCGCCCAACGTGCGCGTTGGTATGCGCGTGGCCTTTGCCACCGAGGGGGGTGCCGTATGCGGCCACCCGATCAGCCGTGCCACCGTTGCCGGCTACGAATCCTGCGGCATGTGCTGCTCGGAGGCAGAGCTGGGCATCAGCGCCGATAACAGCGGCCTGATGGAGATCACCGACGAGATTCCGCTTGGCACCGATATCAAGACGGTGTATGATATTGAGGATACCCTGTTTGAGGTAGACAACAAGTCGCTGACCAACCGCCCTGACCTGTGGGGTCATTACGGCATCGCGCGTGAGATCGCTACCCTGGCCGGCCGCCCGCTGCGCCCGGTGCCGGTGCACGATACCGCTGCCTACACCTCCCTGCCCGCGGTCAAGATCGCGATCGACGACCCCGAGCGCTGCTTCCGCTACACCGGCATCAAGATAGAGAACGTTCAGCGCAACCAGAGCCCGGTGAATATGCGCATTCGCCTGTTCTACTGCGGCAGCCGCGCCATCAATCTACTGGCCGACCTGACCAACTACGTGATGCTGGAGCTTGGCCAGCCGATGCACGCCTTTGACCTGCGCCGTGTAGACGCGGTTGAGGTACGCCGCTTTGCCGAGCCGTTCAAGTTTACCACGCTGGATGGTAACGAGCACGAGATCGACCCCGAGACGCTGATGATCTGCTCGCATGGCGAGCCGGTTGCCGTGGCGGGTGTGATGGGTGGCCTGAACTCCGAGATTGAGAACGATACCACCTCGCTGCTGCTGGAGAGCGCCAATTTTAACGCCGTTTCCGTGCGCAAGTCTGAATCCAAGCTTGGCATGCGTACCGATGCCAGCATGCGCTACGAGAAGTTCCTTGACCCCGAAATGACCAAGACCGCCTCTGAGCGTTTCCTCGCCCTTTTGCTGGCGATCGAGCCGAATGCCCGCGTGATCTCGGCGCTGACCGACGTTTACGTGCACCGCTTTGATACCATTACGCTGACCTTTGATCAGCGCTACGTGGACCGCTACACCGGCATTACCATCACGAAGGAGGAGATCCTGCGCACCCTGACTGCGCTGGGCTTTGCCTGCCAGACCGAGGGCGACATCTTTACCGTTACCGTTCCCTCCTGGCGTGCGACCAAGGACGTGACCATCAAGGCCGACCTGATCGAGGAGATCACCCGTATCTACGGCTACGATAACTTTGAGATCAAGACCACGCGCAGCCCGCTGCTGCCCGTGCGCCGCACCGCCGCCAACAGCAATGACAACCGCGTAAAGGACGTTCTGGTCTCCACCTACGCGCTGCACGAGGTACATTCCTATATCTGGAACGACCGTGAAAAGAACCGCGCGCTGGGTATCGAGCCGGAGGAGAACGTGCGTATTCTGAACGCCGGCACGCCGGAGCATGACACCATTCGCTCCAGCATGATCCCCACCCTTCTGAACTTTGTTTCGGAGAATCGCGGCTATGCCGAGGGCTTTGGCCTGTTTGAGATCGGCCGTACCGTAAAGGGCCTGAAAGAAAACAACGATTGCAACGAGCGCAAAAAGCTGGGCATCGTGCTGTACGACAAGGCCGCCGGTGAAGAAGCGCTTTACCTGCGCGTGCGCGATATCGTGCTGCGCCTGGTGCGTGATATCAAGCACCAGACCCCCACCTTTATGGCCGGCGAGGGTGTTTCTTACCCCTGGCAGCACCCGATCAACACCGCCGCCGTGCGCCTGGGCGACGTAGAGCTGGGCTTTATTAGCGCCCTGCACCCGGCCGTAGGCACAAAGCTGGATAAGCGTGCCGCCTGCGTAGCCGCCGAGCTGGATATGGATCTCTTAGCCGAGATCACCCCGGCCCCCATCCGCTACAGCGAGCCCTCCCGCTTCCCGGGTATTGATATCGACCTGACCTTTGCTACCGATCCGTCTGCGCTGGTATTTGCTGAGGTTGAGGCGCTTCTGCGCCGTGCGGGCGGCGAGTTCCTTTCTGCCGTGACCGTGACCGACGTGTACGAGGGCGAGGGCAACCCGAGCATTACCTTCCGCCTTTCCTTCACCTCGCAGGAGAAAACACTCTCCAAGGCAGAGCTACAGGGTAACATCGACGCCATTCTTGCCGTCATGAAGGAAAACGGCATGGAGCTGAAGACCGTATAAAAATTGTTCTCCCCGGGGGTGACCCCGGGGAGAATTTACAAGGAGACGCTTATGAAAGTTTTGATCGCATCCGACCTGCATGGTGACGCCGACTGCTGCGCCGCGCTGCTGGAAAAATACCGCGAGGAGCAGGCAGACGAGCTGGTGCTGCTGGGTGACCTGCTCTACCACGGCCC
>JAZQVK010000014.1:0-2771 GCA_045631765.1 Eubacteriales bacterium | reverse complement strand
AGGAAGACAAGGCCATCGTCATGGAGCAGTATGAAAAGCTGGCGGAGCTCATGCGCCGCCACGATCAGGAAGGCCGTCCCTTCACTTTCTATCATTATATGATCGATCTGACCGGCGGCCCCTGCATCTACAAGCGTATTTCCGGCTGCGGTTCGGGCACCGAGTATATGGCCGTTACCCCCTGGGGTGATCTTTATCCCTGCCACCAGTTCGTAGGCGATGAAAAATTCCGCCTGGGCGACGTGTGGAACGGGGTAGACAACACCGAGGTGCAGCGCTCCTTCTTCGATTGCAACGTGTATGCCCGCCGGGAATGCCGCGATTGCTGGGCAAGGCTTTATTGCTCCGGCGGCTGTGCAGCTAACGCCTATCACGCTACCGGCTCCGTGCGCGGCATCTATGAATACGGTTGTAAGCTGTTTTGCAAACGGATGGAATGTGCCATTATGGTAGCCATTGCGCGTGCGCTGGGTGAGGCATGAATACCCCGATCTGTTATTTTGTTCGGCAATATATGGCGCGTAATGCGCTTCGTTTACATATGCCGGGGCATAAGGGCGCACAGAACCTGGGGCCAGAGGCTCTGGATATTACAGAGATCGAAGGGGCGGATAGCCTGTATGATGCAAACGGCATCATTCGTGAGAGTGAAGAAAACGCCTCCTTTCTCTTCGGGGCTCACACCTGTTATTCGACAGAGGGCTCCTCGCAATGCATTCGCGCCATGGTCTATTTGGCTGCCAGATGGGCGCGCATCCACGGCCGTGAGCCGGTGATCGCCGCCGGTAGAAATGCCCATAAAGCCTTTCTTTCCGCCGCATCGCTGTGCAATTGCCAGGTGAAGTGGCTTTATCCGGAAGCAGAAAGCTCCTACATGTCTTGCCCAATTTCCGCCGATAAGATCGAGCAGCTCCTTTCCTGCCCTGAAAAACCGTGCGCTGTGTACGTAACAAGCCCGGATTATCTAGGCAACATGGTAGACGTTGCCGGTATTGCTGCCGTTTGCCACCGCCACGGTGTGCTGCTGCTGGTAGATAATGCCCATGGCGCTTACCTGAAGTTTTTGCCGCAATCCCGCCACCCGATCGACCTGGGCGCGGATCTGTGCTGCGATTCCGCACACAAAACGCTTTCTGTTTTAACCGGCGGCGCTTATCTGCACGTCTCGCGCGAGACCGATGGTATGCTTGCCGCAGAAGCCAAAAATGCGCTCGCCATGTTCGGCTCTACCAGCCCCTCGTATCTGATCCTGCAATCGCTGGATGCGGCTAATCAGCTGCTGGAGACCTATCCGGCACGGCTTGTCTCCTTTTTGCCGGCGGTGGATGCGCTGCGTGAGGCGCTTGTGGCGCACGGCTATTGCGTGATAGGCGATGAGCCCCTGAAGATCACCCTGTGCCCCAAAAGCTATGGCTATACGGGCAAGGAGCTGGCCGCCCGCCTGGATGCTGATGATATGGTGTGCGAGTTTGCAGACCCCGATCACGTAGTGCTCATGCTAACGCCCATGCTGGGCACCGGTGTGCTGCACCGCTTGCGTGAGGTGTTATTGACCATCCCGCGCCGCGCACCGCTAACAGAGGCGGCACCTGCCTTTTCCTGCCCGGAGAAGGTCTTTTCACCGTGCGAGGTGATGTGGCTGCCGCATGAGATGATTCCCGTGGGGGAAAGCAAAGGGCGTATTTTAGCGGCCGCTACCGTTGGCTGCCCGCCTGCTGTGCCGATCGTGGTATGCGGTGAGCGGATCGACCGCGCCGCCATCGAGAGGTTTTCATATTACGGGATAGATACCTGTATCGTGGTAGCAGAGCAAAAGCCGGACATAAGCAAGGGCAGCTGTTAAATTTGCCGTGACAAAGAGGGAAAAATGAAATCAGTTTTAGTAACCGGCGCGTATGGCGGCATGGGGCGCGCCACGGCCGAGCTGCTGGCAGGGCAGGGCTACCGTGTTTTTGCGCTAGATTGCCGGGTTGAGGAGCCGACAGACACCATTATCCCCATAAAAGCCGATATCACTGATGAAGAGAGCCTGAAAGCTGCGCTGAAGGTCGTTTGCGGCTATGCGAAAGGCCTGTACGCCATCCTACATTTTGCGGGTATCTATATGCTGGATTCCCTTGCGGAGATGGAGACAGAGGCTTTTCGTCGGATATTCGATATCAATATGCAGGGTGCCTTTTTGGTCAACAAGACCTTTCTTCCGCTTTTAGAAACGGGAAGCCGGATCCTGATAACGACCAGCGAGCTGGCGCCGCTTGACCCGCTGCCGTTCACCGGCATTTATGCCGTTACCAAGGGGGCGTTAGATAAGTATGCCTACGCCCTGCGTATGGAGCTACAGCTGCTTGGCATTCACGTTTCGGTGCTTCGCGCCGGCGCGGTCGATACCGGCATGCTTGGCGCATCCACCGATACACTTGATCGCTTCTGCCAAGAAACAAAGCTCTATTCCTGCAATGCTTCACGCTTTAAGGCCATTGTGGAGCGTGTAGAGGCGCGGCGTATTCCGCCGCAAAGACTGGCGCAAAAGGCAGCGCGGATCCTGCAAAAACGCAGCCCGGCCTTTGCCTACAGCATCAATCGCAATCCGCTTTTGCTTCTTCTTGGCATATTGCCAAAGCGGTTACAGCTATGGGCGATCCGTATGGTTCTGCGTAATAAAAAAGGCTAATTGTCTGGTGAAAAAACAATAGTAAAGTAGCCGGCGGGGGAAGCGAAGATTTCTCCGCGGGTGGGCGGTTGCTTTTTTTTTGTTTTTTTTCCAAAAAATA
>JAZQVK010000013.1:0-3136 GCA_045631765.1 Eubacteriales bacterium | reverse complement strand
AAAACGCAGCAATATAAGATATTGCAAGATTTTTTGCCGATGAATAGACCAATATTTGCCGATGATAACCTTATGTGTTCGACTCTCTTATGGCTACAGGTGACGCTATGACGGTAAAACAGTTTTACGAACACCTATGCGACCGTGTTTCCCCCTCCCTTTCCTGTGAGTGGGATAACGACGGCTTGATGCTCACGCCGGATGGCGAGCGTGAGGTGCACCGCGTGCTTTGCACGCTGGACGTAACAGAGGAGGCTGTCGGCTATGCCGAGGAATACGGCTTTGACCTGATCATCTCGCACCACCCGCTCCTGTTCCGCCCGCTGCGCGCGCTGGATCCGGATAATCACATCGCCCGCAAGGCCATGCGCCTGCTGCGCGCCGGCATTTCGGTGATCTCGCTGCACACCCGTGCCGATGCGGTGATCGACGGTGTTAATGACCGCCTGGCCGAGCTGCTCGGCCTTTCTGCCGTTTCGTTGTTTGGCGAGGCAGGGGAGATGATTGGCCGTGTGGGCGACCTGCCCGCACCTATGTCGCTTGCCGATTTTGCCGCCCGCGTGAAAAGCGTGCTGGGCAGCCCCATGGTACTGGCGGCCGACGCCGATCTGCCCGTGCAGCGTGTAGCCGTTTGCGGTGGTGACGGCAAGGATTTTGTGGCGGCTGCGCTTTCCTCAGGGGCTGACACCTATCTTTCCGGCCGCATTGGCTATAACGTGATGGTGGAGGCACCCGAAATGGGCATCAACCTGCTCGAGGCCGGCCACTATTTTACCGAAACGCATATTACCGCTTTTTTTGCCGAGCTGACGAACGAGATTCTTCCGTCTGCCGAGACGGAGGAGTTTGCCTCTAACGTCATTGCCTGCTTATAAGGAAAACGCCCGCTGTTTTGCATCGGGCGTTTTTGTCATTTTTATATCATGAAGGAGCTTTTATCATGCGTAAAACGTTATTCTCTAAGGACTGGTATCTTTCCGCCCCCGGCACGGGCGGCAGGATCAAGATCGACCTGCCAAACGATTACAGCATCACCCAGCCCCGTGATCCCCAGGCACCCGGTGGTGCCGCAAATGGCTTTTTTGTGGGCGGTGTGGGCTTTTATACAAAGTTTTTCACTCCCGAGGAGGGTAAGCACCATATCCTGGACGTAGACGGTGCCTATGCCTGCGCCGAATACGTGCTCAATCATGACTGGATCGCCAAGCACCCGCACGGCTATACCCCGTTTCTCTTGGATCTGACCGACTATCTGCGCCCCGGCATTACCAACAAGCTGGAGATCAATACCAACGATATGCAGCCCTCTACCCGCTGGTATTCGGGTGCCGGTATTTACCGTGACGTATATATGTGGACGGGTGGCGACGTGCGCGTAGAGCCGTGGGATGCTTTTATCACCACCCCCACCGTTAGTGAGGCAAGCGCCGAGGTCAAGGTGGCCTACGTGCTGTCGGCCGACCGGGATGCCACCGTTACCCTGCGTGCCGAGGTGCGCAACGAAAAGGGAAGGGCGGTTGCGAAAAAGAAGATCACGCTGGCTGTCGCTGCGGGAAAAAGCCCGGCAGAGCTGCGCTTGACCGTCAAGGCGCCGCACCTGTGGGATATGGATGACCCCTATCTCTATACCCTCTACACCGCCATTGAAGAAAACGGCGTGCTGCTTGACGATGCAGAAAATACCTTTGGCATCCGCCATATCACCGTAGACACAGAAAAGGGCTTCTGCCTCAACGGCAAAACGCGCAAGCTGCGCGGTGGCTGTATCCACCACGATCACGGCGTGCTGGGTGCCGCCTGCTTCCCGGCGGCTGAGGAAAGAAAGCTGCGCCTGCTGAAGGCGGCTGGCTTTAACGCGCTGCGCATCGCGCACAACCCGCCCTCGCTTGCCCTGCTTGAGCTGTGTGACCGCATGGGCATCATCGTAATGGATGAGGCCTTTGATATGTGGAACAGAATGAAAACCAAGCAGGATTACCATCTCTTCTTTGGTGATTGGTGGGCAAGGGATATCGAGTATATGGTCAAGCGTGACCGCAACCACCCCTGCGTGCTGACCTATTCGATTGGCAACGAGATCGCCGAGCGTGACGGAAACTCGAACGGTATCGCTTGGGCAAGAAGGCTGGTGGCTGAGGTGCGCCGGCATGACGATTCCCGCTTCGTCACCTCCGGTATCCATAATCCGTACAACAGACCCGTACCGAGCGACCCTGCCGATTATGCCAAGTATTATGCAGAGCGCTTTAAGAATGACTGCTGGGAGGCACGCACCGAGCAATACATGGCCGAGCTGGATGTGGCCGGCTATAACTACCAGTATGGCAAATATGATAGTGACCACGGCCGGTACCCCCAGCGTGTGATGTGGGGCTCGGAAACGCATACCATCCGGTTCTTTGATTCCTGGCATGAGGTCAGCCGCCTGCCTTGGGTGCTGGGCGACTTTACCTGGACGGCCTACGACAACCTGGGCGAGGCCGGTACCGGCCGCTTCTCGTGGGCGCGCGACGGCTTTATTCCCGGCATTTCCTTGGCCGCCTGGCCGTGGCGCACCTGCTACCAGGGCGACCTTGACCTGTGCGGCTTCCGCCGCCCGCAATCCTACTTCCGTGAGGCGATCTGGCTGGGGAATACCGAGCCGCGTATCTTCACCACCCACCCCGAGCACGTAGGTGAGGGCTTCTCGGGTACCGGCTGGCACTTTTATGACGTGCACGATACCTGGACCTTTGACGATCAGTATCTTGGCAAGCCGGTCAAGGCGGAGGTCTATACCGATGCCGACGAGATCGAATGGATCCTGAATGGTAACAGCCTTGGCCGCACCGCGCCGGAAAAGGCCATTGCCTCGATCGAGATCCCGTACGAGAAGGGCGAGCTGACCGCCGTTGCCTACAAGGCCGGCAAGGAATGTGGCCGCTCCTCGCTCCATACAGTCGGCAAGCCGGCTGCTTTGCGCCTCTCTCCGGAAAAGAAGACGCTGGCAGCCGACCGGCGCGATGTACCGGCGCTGCGCGCTGCGCTGGAAAGCGCCCATACCATGTGGGATGCAGCGGTTGACTGCCTGTGCATGGATCCGGATGACGCAAGGATCGACCTGGACGTGCTGCCGGCGTTTGTGAAGCGGCTGGTG
>JAZQVK010000012.1:0-15346 GCA_045631765.1 Eubacteriales bacterium | reverse complement strand
GTGCGCGGTTTCCACGCAAAGTGTGATGTGGATCCCGAGAAGCGTTATATCTGCCAGTTCCCCGAGGACAACACCATCATTTCCGTGAACTCTGCTTACGGCGGCAACGTGCTGCTGGGTAAAAAGTGCTTCGCTCTGCGTATCGCTTCCTATCAGGGTTGGTAGGAAGGCTGGATGGCAGAGCATATGCTGATCCTGGGTCTTGAAAATCCGAAGGGCGAGGTTAAGTACATTGCTGCTGCATTCCCCTCTGCCTGCGGTAAGACCAACCTGGCCATGCTTATTCCGCCTAAGTACCTCAAGGAAAAGGGCTACAAGGTATGGACCGTTGGTGACGATATTGCCTGGATGCGCATCGGTGCTGATGGCCGTCTCTACGCCATCAACCCTGAAAACGGCTTCTTCGGCGTTGCCCCCGGTACCAACGAGAAGTCGAACTTCAACGCGCTGGAATCCACCAAGAAGAACACCATCTTCACCAACGTTGCTCTCAACCTCGATACCAACACCGTTTGGTGGGAAGGTCTGGATAAGAATCCGCCCGAAAACGCGCTGGAGTGGAAGGGTAACCCCTGGAACCCCTCTATGTTCGTAAAGGCTGATAAGAGCACTTACGCCGCTCACCCGAACTCCCGCTTTACCGCACCGGCAGAGAACTGCCCTTGCATTTCCGAGGAGTTTGATAAGGGTGCCGGCGTGCCGATCTCTGCCATCATCTTTGGTGGCCGCCGTGCAAAGTGCACGCCTCTGGTTTACCAGTCCAAGAACTGGGAAAACGGTGTGTTCATCGGCTCCGCTATGGCATCTGAGACCACCGCTGCCGCTGCCGGCGCGGTTGGCGTTGTACGCCGCGACCCGATGGCCATGCTGCCGTTCTGCGGCTATCATATGGGCGACTACTTCCAGCACTGGCTCGACATGGGCGAAAAGCTGGGCGACAAGGCGCCGAAGATCTTCAACGTTAACTGGTTCCGCACCGATGATGAGGGCAACTTCCTGTGGCCCGGCTTCGGCGACAATATGCGTGTCCTGAACTGGATCATTGATCGCTGCGAGGGCAAGGCTGATGCTACCGAGACCGCCATCGGTTACGTTCCGAAGCCTGAGGATATCGACCTGACCGACCTGGATATGGATATGGATACCCTGAAGTCTATTCTGACGGTAGATGCCGAGACCTGGAAGAAGGAAGCCGCTGAGATCGAAGAGCACTACAAGAAGTTTGGCGACAAGCTTCCCGCAGAGCTGAAGAACCAGCTGGCCAACCTGAAGGCAAATCTGGGCTAATCATTGCTAAATAGAAAGAAGCCGATGCTTGCGCATCGGCTTCTTTTGTATAGATAAACGGTTAATCTAACGTAGGTAGCTCTACCTCCGGCAGCTTAGGAAATTCCGGCTTTCGGCGAAGTAGGTCGTAGGAGAACGCGTGGCAAACCTGGCCGGCAGGTACTTCTTGCTTCTTTTTTTGGCAGTATACCGTTTCGCCATCCTCTTGAATTGCTCCCTTTTCACAGTAGAAGCAGCATTTATCGTAAGGCAGTTCCTTTTTACAGCGCATAGCTTCGTCCTCCTTTTTGTTCAGTATATCATGAAAACGCGCAAAAATCAAGATAAAATCATAAAAGGCGCGTGGAAAAGAGAAAAACTATTGAATTTTTTTGCGTTATGTGATAAAATATGTAAATAGAATTGTATAATCGCAGAAAGACTGCAGAGGAGATAAAGCAATGGGAAAAGAAAAGTTTTATATCACCACCGCGATTGCTTACAGCTCGCGCAAGCCGCATTTTGGTAACACCTACGAGATTATCATGTCGGATGCCGTTGCGCGCTTTCAGCGCCAGATGGGCAAGGACGTGTATTTTCTGACCGGCACCGATGAGCATGGTCAGAAGATCGAGGATTGCGCTAAGGATGCAGGCATTACGCCGCAGGCATACGTGGATAAGGTGTCCGGCGAGGTGCGTCGCATTTGGGATCTGATGAATGCCAGCTACGATCAATTTATCCGCACCACCGACGAAAAGCACGTCAAGAGCGTGCAGCACATCTTTAAGAAGTTTTACGATCAGGGCGATATCTATAAGAGCGAATACGAGGGCTGGTACTGCGTGCCGGATGAATCCTTCTTTACCGATACGCAGGTGACCAACGGTGTGTGCCCGGATTGCGGCCGCCCGGTGCAGCGCGCAAAGGAGGAAGCCTACTTCTTCCGTATGAGCAAGTACGTAGACCGCCTGATCAAGCACATTGAGGAGAACCCGGAGTTTATCGAGCCCGAGCTGCGTAAAAAGGAAATGGTCAACAACTTCCTAAAGGCCGGCTTGCAGGATCTGTGCGTTTCCCGTACCTCGTTCAAGTGGGGGATCCCGGTGCCGTTTGATGAAAAGCACGTGATCTACGTATGGGTAGATGCGCTTTCCAACTATATCACCGCCCTCGGCTATGACCCCGATAATGCCGAGCAGCCTGCGCTTTTCAACCACAACTGGCCGGCTGACGTGCATATCATCGGTAAGGATATTCTTCGCTTCCACACCATCTACTGGCCCATCTTCTTGATGGCGCTGGGGCTGCCACTGCCGAAAAAGGTGTTTGGCCACCCTTGGTTCAATTCGGGCGTGGATAAGATGTCGAAATCCCGCGGTAACGTGGTGTATGCCGACGAGCTGGCTGATCTGATCTCGGTAGATGGCGTTCGCTATTACGCCCTGTCCGAGATGCCGTATGCGGCTGACGGCAGCATCACCTACGAGAACGTGATCAACCGCTACAATACTGACCTGGCCAACAACCTTGGCAACCTGGTCAGCCGTACCCATGCCATGACCACGAAGTATTTCGAGGGTATCATTCCGGCGCCCGGCGCCGAGGAGGGAACGGACGGTGAGCTGAAGGCTGCCGTTCTCAAGGCGAAAGCCGAATCCCGCCGCCTGATGGAGGATTACCATATTGCTGACGCGCTGGATGAGATCTTCTCTATGCTGCGCCGCGCCAATAAGTATATTGATGAGACTATGCCCTGGGCCCTGGCAAAGGATGAGAGCAAGCGAGAGCGCCTTGGCACCGTGCTTTACAATCTGCTTGAGGTGATCCGCTCGGCTGCCGTTCTGCTGACCCCGTTTATCCCTGCTACGGCAGAGAAGATCTTTGCTATCCTAGCAACGGATAAGACCGATTACGCAACCATCGAAGGCTTTGGCGCGCTCAAGAGTGGCGAAAAGCTCGGCGAGGGCTGTGTACTGTTCGCCCGCATTGACGAGGCAAAGTTCCTTGCCGACCGTGAGGCTGAGCGCAAGGCCGCCGAAGAGGCTGCCAAGCCGAAGGAGCCTGTTGCCAATGATGAGGATGACGAGCACCCCGCAGGGATCACGATCGACGATTTCTTTGGTGTTGATCTGCGTGCTGCCAAGATTTTAGTCTGCGAAAAACTGCCTAAGGCTAAAAAGCTGCTTCGCCTGGAGGTAGACCTGGGCTATGAGAAGCGCCAGATCGTTTCCGGCATTGCCAAGGATTACACGCCCGAGGAGCTGATCGGTAAAAAGGTGATCATCGTTGCCAATCTAGCACCGGCTAAGCTGTGTGGGGTAGAGAGCAATGGTATGATCTTAGCCTCCGGCGGCGACCGTATTCGCGTTGCCTTCCTTGATGATGACACGCCGCTTGGCAGCCGTATTCGCTGATGGCGCTGCTATTTGATTCGCACGCGCACTATTTTGATGCGCGCTTTACCTCCGAGGAATGTCCCGGCGGTGTAGATTCGCTGCTCGACTCCTTGTTTGCTACCTGTGAGCTTGGCGGTATCGTCAACGTGGGTACCGACATCGGTACGTCACTTGCCGCCATCGCACAGGCAAAGCGCTATCCGCTGATGTATGCTGCTGTGGGCATCCACCCATCTGATGCGCAGCGTTACCCGGATATGGAGGCGGAGCTTGATAAGCTGGAGCTGCTGCTGCAGGCACCGCGAGAGAATAAGATCGTAGCGCTTGGCGAGATAGGGCTTGACTACCATTACCCGGAAACCGACAAAAAAATGCAGGCAGAATACCTGGATGCTCAGCTGGCGTTGGCTGTGAAATATCAGATGCCGGTCATCATTCACGATCGAGAGGCGCACGGCGATTGCTTTGATGCGATATGCCGCCACCCCGGCGTGTTCGGCGTGTTTCATAGCTACAGCGGCAGCGCAGAAATGGCGCAGGAGCTGCTCCACCGTGGCTTTTACGTTTCCTTTTCCGGCACCATAACCTTTAAAAACGCCACAAAAATCGCAGCAGTTGCCGCATCCTTGCCAAAAGACCGCATTTTGATAGAGACCGATTGCCCCTATTTGGCACCGCATCCATTTCGCGGCCACCTCAACCATTCTGGCCTCGTGCGCCACACAGCAGAAAAGCTGGCTGCGCTTTGGGGGGTGAGTTATGAGGAGGCAGCTTCCACAACTGCCCAAAATGCTAAAAGATTGTTTCGCCTCTGGGAGGGGATATAAATGACGATCACCTACGTTGTAGAAAACGGCTTGTACGTGAATATGACAAATAAGTGTACCAATCGCTGCGATTTTTGCATTCGCAAGAATGGTGACGGTGCTTACGGCAGCGATAGCCTTTGGTTAGAGCGTGAACCGAGCCGGGAAGAGGTGTGGGCTGCTATTCAGCAGGCTGATCCCATGGCATACGGTGAGCTGATCTTCTGCGGCTACGGAGAGCCTACCTGCCGGTTGGATGATATGCTTTGGGTCTGCGGGCAGGTGCGTCAGACTTACTCGGCTGTTAAAATTCGCTTGAATACAAACGGCCATGCCTCGCTGATCTATGGCGAAGATGTTGCTGCGCGTTTTGCCGGCTGCTTTGATGTGCTGTCTATTAGCTTGAATGCGCCGTCTGCCAAGGAATATGATGCCATTTGTCACTCGAAATATGGCCTTGCTGCCTTTGATGGTATGTTTTCCTTTGCATCCCGCGTGAAGAAGTACGTGCCGCAGGTCATCTTTTCGGTCGTTCGTCAGTTTTTGTCACCAGAGGCGCTTGCCGAGTGCCAGCGGCTCTGCGATGAGGCCGGCGTACCTCTGAAGGTACGTGAATACATTTCAGAGTGATCTGCCGCTGAATAAGTTGCATATTCTGTGGGCGATGCCTGCGCAGGCGCGCAGGCATCGCTTTGTTGTATGAAAAACTGTTGGATGGATATACTACTATCATATAGAGAAACGAGGTGCAAAATGGGAAAAAATCAGATCGTTCGCGTAACGGCACGCGAAATTTTAGATTCACGGGGAACCCCAACGGTAGAAGCAAGTGTCTTGTTGTCTGATGGTACGACCGGTATTGCTTCGGTGCCATCCGGTGCCTCCACCGGGCGTTATGAAGCGCACGAGCTGCGCGATAGCGGGCGCCAGCGCTATGAGGGCAAGGGCGTGCTGGATGCCGTTTATAACGTCAACAAGCTTATTTCCCCGGCAATAAGCGGCATTTCTGCCTACGAGCAGGAGGAGATCGACCACACCATGCTGGTCTTAGACGGTACTGAAAACAAAAGCAAGCTGGGGGCGAACGCAATGCTGGCAGTTTCGTTGGCGGCAGCACGCGCAGCCGCGCTTTCGCTTGGCCAGCCCCTATATCGTTACGTGGGTGGTGCGATGGCAAAGCGAATGCCGATCCCCATGATGAATATCTTAAACGGTGGCGCGCATGCGGCCAATAACGTGGATATTCAAGAATTTATGATCATGCCGGTCGGTGCAGCCAGCTTTGCTGAGGCGATACGCATGGGCAGCGAGATCTATAAAATGCTCGGCAAGCTGCTGCGTGTGCGCGGCTTGGCCACCACGGTAGGGGATGAGGGTGGCTACGCGCCGGATCTTGGTAGTGATGAGGATGCCATCGAGCTGATTTGCGAGGCTATTCAAAAGGCCGGCTATGATTTTGATACGGTAAAGATCGCCTTGGATGCCGCCGCCAGCGAATGGCGCAAGGACGAAGGGGAAGGGTACGTGCTTCCCAAAAGGGGAAAGCAAATGGCCGTTGAAGAGCTGCTTGCTTATTGGGAGCGGCTTGTGCATCGCTATCCCATCGCCTCGATCGAGGATGGCTTCGGTGAAGAGGATTTTGATGCATGGAATGCCTTAACCCGTTCGCTTGGCTCTAAAATCATGTTAGTGGGGGATGACCTGTTCGTCACCAACCCTACGCGCCTGCGTATGGGTATTGGCTGTGGTGCGGCGAATGCCATTTTGATCAAGCCAAACCAGATCGGAACCCTCTCTGAAACGATGGATGTGATCCGCATGGCACAGCGGCACCATTACCGCTATATTCTTTCGCACCGCTCAGGTGAGACGGAGGATACCACCATTGCCGATCTGGCACTGGCAACCAATGCCGGCTATATCAAATCCGGCGCCCCATGCCGCAGTGAGCGCGTAGCAAAATACAATCGCCTGCTGAAGCTGGAATGCTGTCTTTCCGATTTTTCAGATTACGGCGAATAATCAAAAAAATTTAGATAATACCTTGACAAAAAAGAAAAAATATGGTATTATATGCAAGTCGATATTGAATACCGATTTGCATACGCCCCATTAGCTCAGATGGTAGAGCACATGACTTTTAATCATGGTGTCCGGAGTTCGAGTCTCCGATGGAGCACCAAAAAGACCGAAATGCTGTTGCGTTTCGGTCTTTTTGCTTTTTTGTTATGCTTGCATTATAAAAAACGAATAACGATATAACAAAATGTAGTTTTTTTATAATTGTTATGAAATTGCATCTTGCCCTTAAAAGAAAAGTGTGTTATACTGGAAGCGCAAGATGAATAAAGGAGGCGCTTATGAAAAAGCTCTTTTTGGTCTGTAATGCCCATATCGACCCCGTATGGCTGTGGGAATATGAAGAAGGTCTTGGTACCGCTATCACCACCTTCTCTCAAGCGGCCGATTTTTTAGAGGAATACCCCGGCTTCGTTTTCAACCATAACGAAAGCGCATTGTACGAATTCGTAGAAAAAACCTCTCCCGCGCTCTTTGAGCGCATCAAGCGCCACGTGGCCAATGGCCGCTGGATCATTATGGGCGGCTGGTACATCCAGCCGGACGTTAATATGCCAAGCGGCGAGAGCATTTTGCGCCAGATCGCCGTTGGACAGGCATATTTCAAAGAGAAGTTTGGCGTTTCGCCGCACATTGCCGTCAATTTTGATAGCTTTGGTCATAGCCGCGGTCTGGTTCAGATCTTGCAGCGCACCGGTTACACCGGCTACGTTTGCTGCCGCCGCGCGGCAAGCGACCCGCAAGGGCGCGATTTTGTGTGGCGTGGCTATAACAATAGCGAGATCCTGCTTCACCGCGCCATAGACTTCTATTGCACGCTGCTTGGCGTGGCCGGCGAAAAGGTGCGTAACGGCATTGCCAACATGGAAAAGGAAAACCGTGACGAGCATATTCTTTTCTGGGGAGTTGGCAACCACGGCGGTGGACCCAGCCGTAAGGATCTTTCGGATATTGACGCCGTGCGGCGTGAGCATCCGGAGGTGGAGATCAAGCATACCTCGATGGATGAATATTTTGAAGGGCTGGAGAAGAGAAGAGATAGCCTGCCAGTGATGGAGGAATCTTTGAAGCATATCTTCCAAGGCTGCTACACCTCGCAGATCGGCATTAAAAAGCTGCACCAAAAGCTGGAAAACGAGCTCTACGTTGCCGAGAAGATGTGCGCCCATGCTTCCTATTATGGGAGTGAATATCCGGCAGATGAATTGCGGCAGATCGAGAAAAAGCTGCTATTCTGCGAGTTCCATGACATCCTGCCTGGCACCTCGGTTAAGGAGGGAGAGCAGGATGCGCTGCAGAAGCTTAACTACGGTCTATCCTTAGCACGCGATCTGAAATATCATGCCTTTATCGCGCTCACGCGCGGTCAGGCGCGTGCGGATGCGGGTGAATATCCGATCTTTGTATATAATCCGCACCCCTTCGAGGTGGATGCTACCATGGTCTGCGAGCTGAACCTAGAGAACCAGAACTGGCTGCCGCAGATCTACGTGCCGGAGATCAAGCAAGGTGGTACGGTTATTCCCAGCCAGCTTGAAAAGCCGAGCGCGAATATGAATCTTGATTGGCGCAAGCGCATCGTATTCCGCGCTAAGCTGGCCTCTTCTGCCATGAATCGGTTCAGCTGTCGTTTCAGCCTGGCCGACCCGGTGGAACGGGAAAAGGATCTTCCGTTGACCTTCACCAGTGGCAGCAACATGTTTGCCATTGATCCACAGACCGGCTTGATCGACCGCTGGGTGCATAATGGCCATGAGGCCATTTTGCCCGGTAGTGCAAGGCTTGCCGTTTATGATTACTGCGGTGATCCGTGGGGCTTCCACTATGAGGATTATAAAACTAAATGCGGTGAATTTCATCTCATGCCGGCAGAAAAGATGGGCGACCGCTTCGTGGCGCCGGATGGTAAGCCTGTCAGCATCGTAGAGGATGGCCCGGTGCGCACCATCGTAGAATCCTATTTAGAATATCACGAAAGCTGGGCGATCATTCGCTATATCATTCCGCGTGATTGTGAAGAGATACAGGTGGAATATAGGCTCTTCAACGCGGAAAAGGACAAGATCCTTCGTATGGAATTTGATTTGCCGCAGAATGGCAGTCTTTCCGGAAAAACAATGTTTGGCGTGCAGGAGATCACGCAGGACGGCAGAGAGCAGGTATTCCAGGATTACGTGCTTTATAGTCAGGGCGGTCGCACGGCCGGCATTATCAATTTTGGCAACTACGGTGTGCGCGCACAGGGCGGCACGGTGTCCTTTGGCGTGGTGCAGCCGGCTGCGTATGCAGGCCACCCGATCCCTAATCGCCCCTTGACGAATACCGATCGCTATATAGAGCGAATTGACCAGGGCATGGTAGACGGTATGTTTGTGCTGACGGAGGGCGAAGCCGGCTATCTGGAGGCCCACGTTGAATCGCGTAGTATGGCCTTGAAGCAGACGGCTGCGCCGATCAACTTCTTCCCGATCAAGACTGAGGGCGAGGTCACTCCCATGTTCCTGATTGATCAGCATGCTGTTGTGGTCTCGGCCTGCTGCCGGCAAGGGGAAAGCCTGCTTGTACGCTTGTTTAACAGCACGGAAAAGCCTGTTACGTTCACGATTTCCTCTGCTGTGTTGGGCATATCCCGTGAGCTGACGCTGAATGGATACGAGTTCAAGTGCTTTGATGCAACGAATGATTTTTCCGAGGCAGATGACCTGTTGATTCATTGATCGCACATAAATAGGGCACCCCCGTGCGGGGTGCCCTATTTTAGATCAAACGGCGGAATATAGATGTCGCTGCTGCTGTCAGGCTCTTGGGTAAAGCAGTTTTGGGCGCCGGCGCGCTGTAGCGCTGCTACAACACGCTTATATTCAATAGGTTTTAATCTGCGATTTATTTCGGGGCAGGTGCCTAAGTCGCCATGCGGCGTGTATTGGCTCATGGCAGAAATATAGATGGCATCACCATATCGCTCGGCCAGATAATTCATCACGCGCACACCCTCTTCTGAGCAGCCGGGCAGAACCAGGTGGCGCACCACCATGCCGCGTTGTAGCAGCCCGTCCTTCACCACGGCAGGCCCCACCTGGCGATACATTTCGTCAAGCGCCGCACACGCGATGCCGGGGTAATCGGCACGGCCGGAATAGCGTGCAGCGAGTTCCGGATTCAAGTATTTAAGATCGGGCAGATATACATCCACCAGCCCGTCTAATTCCCGCAGAGTCTCCACCCTATCATACCCGCCCGTGTTGTAAACAACCGGCACGGGTGGCTTGTAGCGAGAGAGCGCCTCCTTGAGAACGTGGGCATAATGCGTCGGGTTTACAAAGTTAATGTTGTGTGCACCGTCAGAAACCAGCTGCTTCATGGCTGTGATCAGCTCGTCGATCGAATAGAGATGGCCGACCGATGCGTGGCTGATCTCATAATTCTGGCAAAAAACACAGCCTAAGCTACAGCCGGCAAAAAAGATAGTGCCGCTGCCGCGTGTGCCGCTGATAATAGGCTCTTCCCAGGCGTGCAGTGCAATGCGGCAGATGCGCGCCTCTGCCGTCATATGGCAGCGGCCGGGGTGTACCGTACGGTCAATATGGCATTCATTGGGGCATAGCGTACAATTTGAAAGATCCATGGCGTTCTCCTTGTCGCGTTTATTATAGCGCGAAAACGCAAAAAAAGCAAGAAGAAGCCCTCTTTTTCTTGACTTTTTGGCAGAGTGTGGTACAATAATGACAGTAAGAAAGGGGATAGTAGGATGAATTCTACCGTTTTTGATTTAATGAAAAGCCTGCATCGCTCAAAAACCGCCTATCACGCGGCGGCCTGCGCTGCCGAGCAATTAGAGGCAAAAGGGTTTGTACGCTTAGAGGAATGTGACCCGTGGCGCTTGGCTCCCGGCGGGAAATATTACGTGATGCGTGATGGCAGCGCCTTGATCGCCTTTTGCTTGGGAAAGAATCCGGGGGGCTTTCGCGTTGTTGCGTCGCATTTGGATTCACCTTGTCTGAAGGTGAAGGGGGATGCCGTTACCTACGTGGGCGGCTGTGCCAAGCTGAACGTAGAGCGTTACGGCGGAGGGCTATATTACAGCTGGCTGGATACGCCGCTTTGCCTTGCCGGGCGTATTGTGAACTATGACCGCGAAAGCGGCAGCCTTCACGCAACGCTGATAGAGGATGAGCACAAGGTTGTGATTCCCAGCCTGGCCATTCACTTTAATCGTGAAGCGAACAAGGAGTTTTCGCTGAACCCGCAGATCGATCTACAGCCCATCGTTTCTCTTGATGAGAAATTCGAGCTTTATTTTGAAGCAGAGAATGAAAAAGAGGTCTTAGAACGCGATCTTTTCCTGGTGAACGCGGCCGAGCCGTATTTGGCCGGCTTCGAAGAGGAGCTGCTCGTTTCACCACGCATTGATAATCTCACCTCGGCCTTTGCATCCGTTGCGGCGCTTGATGAGGCAGAGGGAGACGGCGTGCCGATGATCTATCTGGCAGATAACGAAGAGGTAGGCAGCCAGACAAAGCAGGGCGCCGGCTCAGATTTCTTATATGCGACCATGGCGCGTATTGCTGCCGCCTATGAGCAGGGGGTAGATGCTATGTTGCCGCATTCCTTTATGGTATCCTGTGATAATGCGCACGCCATTCACCCTAATCACCCCGAAAAATCTGACCCCACCAACCCTGTCAAGCTGGCTGGCGGTATTGTGATCAAGCACCACGCCAACCAAAACTATACGACCGATGCGTTTTCTTCCGCGATCTTCAAGGCGATCTTGCAGGGGGCAGGGGTTCCGTATCAGGATTTTTATATGCGGGCTGACATGCCCTGTGGCGGTACGCTGGGTGCTATCAGCTCCTCGCAGGTTTCTATTCGTTCGGTGGATATTGGGCTGCCGCAGCTGGCTATGCATGCCGCTACCGAAACCATGTGCGCAAATGACTATTTGCATCTTATTCACGCATTGCAAGCGTTTTTTAAGGCAACGGTAACAGCACAGGCGTGTGACCACGTCGTGCTTCGATAACAAAGAACCGGGCGGATGTCTAAAAAGGCATCTGCCCGGTTCTTTGTGTCTTTTATTGCGGTTTTTTGCCAGCTGCTTTTTCGCTGTAGGAATGGTATAGGAACAGATAAACACCCATCAAAATGGCGTACAGCACCGTAAAAAGCAAGAGCCCGATCAAGGCCGAGCGAGCAGCGCTCAGCTTCATGGCGATGCCGATAAATACAACGTAAAAGGCGAAAAGAGAAGCCAGATAGTGCAGCAGCACGCGCCAGCCGATCTGGATGGCGGAAATGCCCAGCAGCAGCCCTGCCAGCGCCAGTAGCAGCGAAAACAGGTAGATCGTGAGCAGGCTGGAAACGGCGATGGCATCACCTACCGTAGGCACCGCCTTGCCGATTAGAAACAAAAACAGTGTGATCAGCGTGAAGCAGATGCAAGAGCTTGTCAAAACTTTTTTGATATAGGGTAAGATAGCTTTCATAGGTCGATCCTCCGTACCCTATTATCATAGCATAGATTTACAAAAAAAGCAAGTAGCTTCGCAGAAAGCTTTTAGTCTGGCATTTCGGCATCAATAATGCGGATGCGGCTGGTCGCTTCGCCGTTTACATGGTAGGTGCGCACGCGCCTGTCGGCAAGAAAATTCACCAGCTCATACATACTGACCCAGATCTGGCAATAGCCATCCTTTTGCGCCGGGTCAAAGATCAGCTCAAGCCCCACGTGCAGATGTGGCTTTTTCAGGTTGTTCACGTTTTCTTTGGCGCTGTATCCCGTCATGCCCAAATAACCGATCACCTCGCCGGCACTAATGATCTTTCCCTCGTAAAGGTCGGTGTAGGGGTGATCCTTTCGCAGATGCGCATAGTAATAGTATCGCTTTCCGTCAAATGAGCGAATGCCGATGCGCCAGCCGCCGTATTGATTCCAGCCAAGAGCCTCTACGTAGCCGGATTCCATAGCGATAACGGGGGTGCCTACCGAGCCAAACATATCATGCCCAAGATGCCGCCTTTTGTAGCCATAGCTTCGCGCGTTTCCAAAATCGTCTGTGTGCGCATAGCTGTAGCCGGTCGCAAGCGGGTGAAAGGCCTTGAGGCCGTATTGCTCGGTTATGGTGATGCTGCCGTTTTCGTCTTGCCGTTCCTCGCAATAGTGGCCGATCATGCCGCCAAGAACGGCGCTGTACGCCTCTTGATAATAGCGAAACAGCCTTTCGTTTTGTATGCTGCCTTCTATGCCGCCGGATTTTGCTGCCGCAACGAAGGTATCTAAATCCTTTTTACGGTACATAGAAAAATCTCCGCCGTATTTTTGCCCCAGCGCGGCAAGCAGATCGATCCAGGATATCGGCTTATTCGCTTCTGCGTGGCTTGCGATATCAACCGCCGCAGCATCCTTGAGTGCCTTGGCCGTTACGGTAAAATCCACCCATTTGATGTAGGTGCTGTCTGCTGCCGTTGCGTGTAAAAGAAGCGGCGGCAGAAGAAAGAGAAGGCATGCTAAAAGAAACGCCACGCTTTTTTTGCATATACCTTTTGATGCGTTTCTCATTTTGGTGCTCCAAACGTGTTTTGTGTGGTTAGTTTGTTGCTTTTTTGAAGAAAATATAAGTGGGAAATAATAATTTATAAGAAAGAAGTTGACAAGCGAATTGAAAAAGTGTATAATTATTCATAGTCGGCATTTTTTGCTTGATGAAAATTAAAGTAAAGGAACGCGTTCGCTCTTTTGAACGCATTTGACGGTATGAACAGGCGAAAGGCAAGAGAAACGGCATTTGTTTTGCTGTTTGAAGCAAAGTTCCACCCGGAGCGGAGCATGGAAGAAATTTACGAAACGGCGAAAAATACCCGGGAAATAGAAGATGATGACTATGTGCATGCCGTCATTGGCGGCGTTGCTTCACATCTTGATGAGATTGATGCGCTTATTGAAAAGCATAGCCACGGTTGGAAGAAGGCGAGAATCTCGCCGGTTTCCTTAACGATCATGGAGCTTGCTGTTTATGAGATCTGCCATTGCCCCGATATTCCCACGCTGGTCTCGGTGAACGAGGCACTGGAGCTGGTAAAGGCTTATGATGAAGAAGGGGCACGCGCCTTTGTCAACGGTGTGCTGAATGCCGTGGTAAAGGAAGTAGGGGTAGACACCGATCATGCCAACTGAGTGCTTTCTTGGCATTGATACCAGTAACTATACCACGTCGGTCGGGCTTGTTGATAAGAGCGGCGAGGTGCTGGCCAATATCAAGCGGCCTTTGCCGGTCGGCGAGGGAGAGCGTGGCTTGCGCCAGTCAGACGCGCTGTTTGCGCACGTAAAGAATCTCCCCTCCGCGATGCAGGAGTTTGCCAGCATCATGGATGGGCGCTCGATCATGGCGATCGGCGTTTCAGGCCGCCCAAGAAACGTAGAGGGCTCGTATATGCCTTGCTTTCTTGGCGGTGTAGCGGCTGCGCAGAGCGCTGCCGCTGTGCACGGCGTGCCGCTCTACACCTTTTCGCACCAGTGTGGCCATTTGATGGCGGCGGTTCATTCCTCGGGCAGATACGATCTGCTTGCACACCCCTTCGGCGCCTTTCACGTTTCCGGTGGAACGACCGAGTTGGTAAGGGCAGAGAAGACAGAGGGGGGCTTTTGTGTCAGCTGCGTAGGCGGCGCCAAGGATTTGCACGCCGGTCAGGCGGTAGACCGCATCGGCGTAGCCATGGGGCTTTCTTTCCCGTGTGGCCCTGCCTTAGAGGTGCTTGCTTTGCAGAATACGAAAAAGATACCGCGCAAGCGGGTGGCGCAGGAGGGGTGCTACGTTAATCTTTCCGGGCTTGAGAATATGGCATTGAAGCTGTACCGCGAGACGGGGGATGCCCCGCTCACGGCGGCCTTTGTTTTTGATTTTTTGGGTAATGCGCTTGTCGCGATGGCCAAGGCATATCAGACTCTGTATGGAGAGGGGACAATGCTGTTTGCCGGTGGCGTGATGAGCAATACCATTATTCGTGCTCGCATAGAAAGCGAGCTGGATGCAGCGTTTGCCGCCCCGGCACTTTCGGCCGATAATGCAGTAGGCATCGCGCTGTTGACCGCTATGGCGCATGCCGCAGAATAGGAATAGGGTATGGATTTAGAACGGTTTCGCAGCCTTGCCGGCGTGAAGGACGGCGGGCAGCAGCAAAATGAAGAAAAAGCGGCCATGTCGGTTTCACAGCTGAACGAGTATGTTCGCTCTTTACTGGCAGAAAGCCCGGTCTTGGCAGACGTGACCGTTCGCGGTGAGATTTCTAACTTCACCTTTCACCGTGCTTCCGGGCATTTGTATTTTTCCTTAAAGGATGCAGACGGCGTGCTGTCTGCCGTTATGTTCCGTTCTTCTGCCGGGCGTTTGCGTTTTCAACCCGAAAATGGGATGAAGGTGCTTGCGCGCGGCTCGGTTTCGGTATACGTGCGTGATGGCAAGTATCAGTTATACGTCACGATGATGGAGCCGGATGGAATCGGCTCCTTATACCTGGCCTTTGAGCAGCTGAAGAAAAAGCTGGAGCAGGAGGGGCTTTTTGATGAAAAAAGAAAGCGCCCTTTACCGCGCTTCCCGCACCGCATCGGCGTGATCACCTCGCCAACCGGGGCTGCCGTGCGTGATATCCTGCAAATTCTTGGCAGGCGCTTTCCGCAGGCTGAGGTCGTTTTGTATCCCGCCCTGGTGCAAGGGGCAGAGGCGCCGGCAAGCCTGCTGGCCGGTGTGCAATATTTCAACACCAACAAAACGGTAGACGTGCTGATCATCGGCCGGGGCG
>JAZQVK010000011.1:0-5723 GCA_045631765.1 Eubacteriales bacterium | reverse complement strand
AAGTTTCCTTAGACCTTCAAAAACTTTTAGGAAGATGATGGCAATCGGGCAGCCCTGCTGCTCCTTACCGTCATACCGCAAATAACCATTCGCCACAGGCGAATGGGCACCAAAGGAGATAGATATGAGCAAGGTATACGTATTTGATTTAGACGGAACGCTGGTAGACTCAATGCCCTATTTTACGCGAGGCCTCTTAGGCATTTTAGACGAGGCAGGCGTTTGCTACGGCGAGGAGATGGCCGGCATTATCACGCCGCTGGGCTATACCAAGAGCGCGATCTATTTTCGCGAGCATTTTGGCCTGACCGACAGCGTGGAAACGCTGGTGAAGCGGATGCAGGACAGGCTGGTGGGCGATTACGCGAACAACATTTCGCTCAAGCCCGGTGTTTACGATTACCTGCGCCGGCTGCACGAGGAAGGGGCTCGCCTGTTTGTGCTGACGGCCAGCCCGCATTGCGCGACCGATGCGTGCCTTGCGCACAACGGGGTGTTCGACTGGTTTGAGACCGTCTGGTCGGTAGAGGATTTTGGCTTAGACAAGACCGACACGCGCCTCTTCTTTGAGGTGGCGCGCAGGATCGGCTGCGAGATGGGCGAGGTGCAGTATTTTGACGACAACCTGACCGCCCTGCAAAACGCGCACGCGGCAGGCTACCACACCTACGGCGTTTACGATGGGCAGAGCGACGAGCTGCTTTCCGCCATGAAGCCCTATTCTGACAAGACGGTCATGAGCTTTGAGGCGCTATAAAAGGAGCACGATATATGCTAATACCAAAAAGAACCGGCGAATGGAAGATCTTATTCCACCCCGAAAAATTCGGCCGCTACGTCAATGACCATTGCATCCTGCGCGGTGCCGACGGGCGGCTGCATATGTACGGCATTACCAGCCACACAGACGGCGACCCGCGCGGGGAGCGGTATTTCGTGCACGCCGTAGGCGACAGCATGGAGGAACCGATGACCGAGATCGGCAAATCCATTGATCACGGCACGCTGGCCTGGGCACCCTGCGTGCTCAAAAAGGACGCCGATTATTATATGTTCTACGGCCCCTCGCCTACCGCGCTGGCCGTCTCGCCCGATATGCACGAGTGGTTTGGCTATGCGGTACAGATCAAGGACGAGCCGCCCATGGCGGTGCACCGTGACCATTTTGTATTAGAGGTAGCCCCCGGTGAGTACCTGATGTACGTGGTCGGCATTCGCGAGCACCGCAGCGCGGTATCGCTGCTTTCCTCCCGCGATCTTTTGCATTGGCAGTTTGAGGGCTACGCGCTGACAAGCGGCGAGCATGCGGAAATGAACCCCGCCTGGGGTGCTATGGAATCCCCCTTTGTGGTCAAGCAGGGAGACCTTTATTACCTCTTCATCACCTACACCGACTGTAGCCGCGAGACCTACAACAACACCATGGTATTCGTCTCGCGCGATCCGCGTTGCTTTGGTGAATATGACGGCAAGGACGGTGCCTTGAAGCCGGTTGCTATCCTGGATGCCCACGCGCCCGAGATCATTTGCGACAACGGCAAGTGGTACATCACCACCTGCGGCTGGCCGAAGGCCGCTACCCCGCACCCCGGCTGCCTTTCGGTAGCCCCGCTCGTGTGGGAGGAGACATAACGTCTTCAGCCCCCTGCGTTGCACGTGCAACGCAGGGGGCTCTTTTTTCTATTTTCCCCCTTGAAAAGCGTATACTGTGTGTGGTATAGTATGATGTGTTAGGAGGTATCGGGATGGATATACAAATGAAGCGTGGCCTACTGGACGTGTGCGTGCTGGCGGCCATTCAACACGAGGATTCCTACGGCTACCAGATCATCAAGGACATGTCGCCGTATATCGAGATATCTGAATCGACGCTCTACCCCATTTTACGCAGGCTAGAGGCGGCAGAGCTTTTGACCGTGCGCGCGGTGGCGCACAACGGCCGCTTGCGAAAATACTACCGCATTACCGCGGCCGGGCGAGAGCGGATAGCCGCCTTTGCCGAGGAGTGGAAGGAGATCACCGCGATCTACCAATTCGTTACGAGGGGGGCATTATGACAAAGCATGAATATTTGGCGGTGCTTGCCAAGGGGCTTTGTGACCTGCCGACCGGCGAGCGTGACCGTTTTTTAGACTACTACCGCGAGATGATCGAGGACAGGATCGAGGAGGGGCTTGCCGAGGACGCGGCCGTTGCGGCGATCGGTGAGCCGGATGCCGTTTTGCGCGAGATCCGGCGCGAGGCGGCGCCGCAGCCGGAGAAGCCGGCGGCAAAAAAGAGAGCGTGGCGCACGTGGGAGATCGTTTTGCTGGTGCTTGGCTCGCCGCTTTGGCTTTCCCTGCTGCTGGCGGCCGCGGCCATTCTGTTTTCATTGGTGGTGGCGGCTGTTTCCATTCTGTTTTCACTGGCGGTCACGCTGTGGTCGTTGGTGGTGGTGGTATACGCCGTTACCCTCTCGCTTTTGGTCTGTGGGCTGTTTGGGCTGGGGTACAGCCTGGTGTTAGCCCTGGCCGGGGCGGGCGGCAGTCTTGCCCTTTTGGTGCTGGGTGGCGGGCTGTTTTGCGCGGGTGGCGGCATGCTGTGCCTGCTTGCCTGTGTGGCCGCCACGCGCGGCAGCATGTATCTTTGCCGGCTGACCTGGCGCGGTCTTCGGCATCTTTTCAGAAAAAGGAGAGGGAGCGTATGAGAAAAACAAGCATTTTTATTCTGGTAGCGGTGCTTTGCATCGTAGCGGGGCTGGTCATCATGGTCGTGGGGCTTGCCGGCTGCGGCTTTCAGCTAAGCGGCCTGAGCAACCTGCAGGCCGAAACGAACGAGCACGTGGTCGCGGACCCGTTTTCTACCCTTGACCTGCACACGGTAGAGGCAGACCTGACCATTCTTCCTGCCGAGGACGGCGTTTGCCGCGTGGTTTGTGAGGAGACAGATAAGATCGCGCACACCGTAGCGGTGCGAGATGGCAAGCTGGTCATCGAGCGGCAGGATGGCCGCCCGTGGTACGAGCGGATCGGCTTCTTGGGTCAGCGGTTTTCCATTACCATCTATCTGCCGGGCGATGCCTACGGTGCGCTGACTGCCGAAACGGTCAGCGGCGATATTTCGATTGCTGATGCGCTTGCGTTTCAAGGCACCGCGCTTTCTACCACGAGCGGCGATATCACCTGTGCCGCCAAGACGAGCGGTGGCCTGACTGTCTCTACTGTGAGTGGTGATATCACCCTTTCGCAACACGCGGGTGGCCCCTTAGCCGTCAGCACCACAAGCGGGGATATCAACATTGCCCAAACGGATGCCAGCGCGATCACGCTTTCCTCGGTCAGCGGTAGCATCACCCTACAGGATGTGCAGGCGCTTGGCCTGCTGCAGGCCGAGAGCGTAAGCGGCGAGCAGCGCTTTACCCGCACGGATGCGGGGCGCCTGATGCTGAGTGCGGTGAGCGGCGGCATCACAGCAGAGCTGCTTTCCGGCAAGGATTTTTCCTATGACACGGTCAGCGGCTATGTCTCGCTACCGCCTGATACCGCCGGTGCCGGGGAATGCCGCATAGAAACGACCAGCGGCAGCATCCGCGTTTCGATTGCGGTATGATCTTAACAAAAAAGAGCGTTTTTGCCATATGGCAAAAACGCTCTTTTTTATGGGATCAGCCACGCCGCTTGACAAGCAGGGTCTTGATGTTGATGCGCTTTTTCGCATCGGCAAAGGCGCGGTTCGTTTCCTCGATCGGGTAGTGGGTGCCAAGGCGCGCGATCAGCGGATGGGTGGCGGGGTGCTCGGCAAGAAAGCGAAGATAATCGCGCACGTCGACCATGGAATACTGCGAGGAACCAAGGATGTGGAGTGCCTTGAAGGTGATGGTCTGCGGCTGGAGCTCTATGCTGCCGGAATTGCTGTACTGGCCGGGGATGAGATACACGCCACGGTTGCGCAAAATCTCGATCCCCTGCCTGACGGCCTGCGGCACGCCGGAGCATTCGATGCACAGGTCTACCCCCAGGCCCCCGTTTTCACCCTGCAGGGCGGCGGTGATGGCTTCACTACCCTCGCGCGCCAGGGTGTAAACGCGATCTGCCCCCAGCTCGATGGCCAGCCTCTCGCGGGCGGGGTCCTCGTGCGCGGTGATGGCATAGACGTGGCGCACACCACACTCACGCAGATAGAGGATGGCGAACATGCCAACCGGCCCAAGGCCCTGCACCACGGCGCAGCCTACCCGGGACAGCTTGACCCCGGCCTCGCGTGCCAGGCGAACGGCGTGAATGGCCGTAGGGCCCGGGCAGGCAAAGGTGGCTGCCACGGTGGGATCGACCGTTTCGGGAATTTTGATCAGGTTAGAAAGGGGGGTGTAATTCACCTCGGCATAGCCACCAAACAGGTAGGGCGGCTGGTCAATGCTGCCGGCATTGGTCAGCCCCATGCGCACGCAGTTGGCGTCATCCCCGCTCTTGCAAAGCAGGCACTCGCCGCACGGCACGGCGATATCTGCGATCACGGCATCCCCCACGGCCAGGCCGTAGGCAGCGGCCTCTTTTTCATCCGCCTCTAAAAGGCGGCCAACGAATTCGTGCCCGATCACGGTGGGCGCGGCGGCGCCCAGGCGGCCGCTGTGAATGTGCAGGTCGGTACCGCAGACACCGCTGGCGATCAGCTCCAGGCGGCCATAGCCGCTTGGTGCCGCGGTAACGGGAAACTCGCGGATCTCAAAATCCTGTTCTGCCCCCATAAAGACTGCTGCTTTTGCGTTCATATACGTTCTCCTTATTCGATTTTTACGGTAAAATACGGGCTAAAATATTCCTTGATGTGCGCAAGGCGAGCTTCCCCCAGCGGCTTTACCGCGCGGTAGGGGTAGCTAAGACCCATGGCCTCGTACTTCCCGCTGCCTAAGCGGTGGAAGGGGAGCAGGTCTACCGTTTGGGCACCCACCTCGCGCAAGCAATCGCACAGCGCGACAAGCGACCGGCTATCGGTATTAAAGCCGGGGATGAGCGGCACGCGCACGCGCACCTGCTTGCCCGCCGCCAGCAGGCCGCGCAAATTCTCCAGCACGAGTGAAAGGCTTCCCCCGATGACGGTGGCATACCGCCGCGCGGAGGCAGTTTTAAGGTCGTAGAGATAGGTATCCACGTAAGGGTTCAGCTGCTCAAAGGCGTGCCAGGGCACGCAGCCTGCCGTATCTACGGCAAGAGATACCCCCCGCTCGCGCAGGCGCTTGGCAAGTGCCAGCGCCCCCTCGGCCTGTAGCATGACCTCGCCACCGCTGAAGGTAACGCCACCACCGCTTTCTTCATAATATTCTTTATCCTTCAGCACCTCGCAAAGCACCTCTTCAACCGGCAGAAGGCGGCCGCGCAGCTCATCCCCCAGCGGGCCTTTATAGTGCAGCGTGGTAGGGGCCTGCGAGATGGTTTCGGGGTTGTGGCACCAGGGGCAATGCAGGTTGCAGCCCTTGAAAAACACGGTGGTGCGGATGCCATCGCCATCCCCGACTGAAAAATGCTGAATGTGTGAGACGTTGAGCATCATCATTCGTGCTGGGTGCGGTTCAAAATATCCAGCTGCACGTCCCGGCTCAGGCGCACGTAGTAATCCGAAAAGCCGGAGACCCTGACCACGAGAGAGCCGTATTTTTCCGGCTCGGCCATGGCGGCAAGCAGCACCTTGCGCGAGGTGGCGTTCATCTGCAGCTCTTGCCCGCCTTTTTTGAAATAGGTGCGCACCAG
>JAZQVK010000010.1:0-1900 GCA_045631765.1 Eubacteriales bacterium | reverse complement strand
AGATGGTTTTGGTGACCTGCGCAAAGCCCGCAGCATCTCCCTGTAGCAGATACCGCACGATGGCGTTTTTCAACGGATAGTTCATCACCGAATCCAGCTCCAGCCCGCGGAAATAGTGGCGGCGCTTATCATAGGCGATCTTATTGCTGGCATCCTCCCACACCTCGCCAATCACAGCGGTCTCTTGGGACTGTTTTTTGATCTGCCGACGAATATCTCTCAAAAGTGATGGATTCAACTCGTCAGCCACGTCCAGGCGGAAGCCGGAGGCGCCGGCCTGCATATAGGTATCGACCACGCCGTCATCTCCGGCAATGAAGCGGATATAAGAGGGGTCAGCTGAATGAACGGTGGGCAGGATCTTTACCCCCCACCAGCACAGATAATCATCCGGGAAGGAGAAGAAGCGGTACCAGGAATAATACGGCGACTCCTGTGACTGATACGCGCCAAGGCTATCATACCGCCCGTCGGCGTTAAAATAGCGGCTAACAGACCCGGTATGGTTAAACACACCGTCCAGCAACACATGCATGCCCTGCTCCTTTGCCGCTTGCAAAAGCCGGTCAAAAGCAGGTCTGCCTCCAAACATCTCGTCGATTTTCATGTAATCGCCGGTGTCGTATTTGTGGTTGGAATAGGCCTCAAAGATGGGGCAAAGGTAAAGCACGGTTACCCCCAGCGACCGCAGGTACGGCAGCTTTTCGCGCACACCATCCAAATCTCCGCCGTAAAAGAGATTGTTTTTCAGCGGTGCGCCGGGATAGGCCGGGTACTGCGTGATCTCGGCATCCCAGCTCTCTGCCATTTCCACTTCCGATCGCGGAGCGGCATTGCCGCCACGGCAAAAGCGATCAACAAAGATCTGGTACATAACACCCTGCTTCAAAAAGGCGGGTGTTTGGTACTCATCACGGTAGATCAGCAGCTGATAAGGGGCGGCATAGCCGGCATCCTCGGTAAACCAGGCGTATTCGGAAATATCCTCGCCGTGGGAATACAGACGGCCGTAAGCGGTATCCGCCACCACGTGATAGAAGAAGAGGCCATCCTCTTGCCCGGCACACAACGCTGCGGCTGTTACTGTGGCACGAAAACGGTCATAGGCAGCAGGCTGCTGCTCTTCTATCCTAACGAGCGGAAATTCATAGATCTGCCCGCTATCATCTGACCGAAAACGCAGAAAAACGTTTTCGGTCAGAAAGGCGCGGTCGATCGACACCGTAAAGGCAAGCTGCTCCTTATGCGGGAAGGCGGAAAAGAGCTCTGCATGCTCTTCTGTCAGGGCGGTCTTTTCTACCTTTAAGGGAGACGGGATATCGCGGAAATTGGAATAAGCAAGCATGGCTGCTCCTTAGGGATTGTTTTTCTCGTGAATGCTCTTGATGCCCCAAATATTGTCTGCATACTCGCGAATGCTGCGATCGGCAGCAAAAATACCGGCAGATGCGATATTCTTCAGAGACATGCGGTTCCACTTCATCGGGTCGGCATAGTCGCGGCAGGCGCGCTCGTGCGCACGGTAATAGGAATCAAAATCGGCCAGGCACATATACGGGTCAGGCACGCCGGCACCCATGACGAGGTAATTGGAGAATTCAGAGAAGGACTGGCCGTTAAAGCCAACGGCAAGCGTGTCGATCGTCTCTTTGATCTTCGGATTGGCATTATAATAGTTGGCAGATATATAGCCGTGGCGCCAAAGATCATCTACCTCCTCGGTGGTGAGGCCGAACAGGTACATGTTTTCATCACCAACTGCCTGGTAGATCTCTACGTTTGCGCCGTCTAAGGTGCCCATGGTAATGGCACCGTTGATCATCAGCTTCATGTTGCTGGTGCCGCTGGCCTCTGTGCCCGCGGGAGAGATCTGCTCGGATAAAGTCGGAGGCCAAGCGGT
>JAZQVK010000009.1:0-1837 GCA_045631765.1 Eubacteriales bacterium | reverse complement strand
TGTGGCAGCATTCGGTATAGATGCTTTCAAAGGTGATGTCCTCAATCGCGTCGCACGGCAGATCCAGGTTTTCTACCCGCTCTACACAGTCATCTGCGTTCAGGGCGATCATATCGTCATTGGTCTGGCCAAAGGAAAGGGCGCGAATATGGCGCACGGTGCCGTGCTTCACGTCACCGCCAAAGTGCAGCCCGTCCTGATTAATGCCGAAGCTGTCGCTGATAAAATCAATATTCTCGATCTCAAAATGACGTAGATGTGCCATGCGCACGTAATAGGTAACTGAATTGGCAACCACCATGTCGCGCAGCACAAGGCCTTTCACGTTTACAAAATTCAGCACCGCGCCCGAGTAGCCGTTTTTGTCAAAGATGTCCGGCTTGGCGTTTTCCACCCTTTGGTTATTGCCATCCCAAATACCACCAGTGATGCAGATATCCTCGTTGCCGTTTTTTACATCCTTATTGGCCAGCAGAAAGTCGCCGCGCTTCTTGCGCTCACCCACCAGCACCAGCTTGGCACCACGGTCTGCCTTGATCGCAGTATGGGAAGAGACCAGCAGCGTGCGGCTGATTGGGTATATACCCATGGGAATCACGATCTCGCCGGCACCGCTATCTAACGCTGCCTGTATGGCGGCGTGATCATCCTGTATGCCGTTGCCTCGGGCGCCAAACGCGGCAACTGAAACGGCCCTTTTTGGCTCCATGCTTAAATCTCCTGTCTGTGCAGGCCGGTTGCATCCATGTATACAATATGGTCAAAGCCCATCCCGCGCAGGTCGGCCACGCTTTCTACAAAGTGGCAGTCAAGCGTTTCCTTGGCGTGCGAATCGGCAGAGAGCATGATCTCACCGCCGTTTTTACGTACCCGCTCCAGCAGAAAATCCTGCGGGTAGGGAACGGTGCGTACCTTGCGTGAGATAGCGCCCGTGTTCATTTCTACCACCGGGCATACCTTCATCGCGGCATCCAGCGCCTCCAGCGCCACGTGGCGGTACTCCTCGCCCGCATCGTCAAAGAGACCGAATTTTGTCAAAACGTCAAAATGACCGATCACATCCGGCTTGCTTTTGATCACGTGCTCAACAAGCAGATCGTAGTACCGCTTTGCCATTTCAATGCGATCGCCACGGCAGAGGCGGGCAATACACTCCTCTTGCTGAATACGGGAATGGTCGATCGGATAGCAATCGCCCCCCGCGCATAAGTAGTGCACCGATGCGATGAAATAATCGTAATCGGCGCGGTCTGCCGCAGAATAAGCATCCAATTCCAGACCGAGCAGTACGTCGATCTGCCCACGGTATTGCTCCTTCAGCGTAAGAATTTCCTGCCGGTAGACTGGGTATTGCGGCAGGCGCATGCAATAGCTTTCGTCACAGGCGGTGTAGCTGTGGTCAGAAAAGCCGATTGATATAAAATTCTTTTCAATGGCGCTTTGCACGATCGCCTCGGGCGAGTGCTTGCCGTCTGAAAAGGTGGAATGGGTGTGCAGGTTAGAAAACCGCATAAGAAAAACCTCCGAGGAGAAAGGATATCCTCATTGTACCACATTCCCTCACGCGTTGCAAGGGTCTTGCTCCCGTTTTTTCTCTTCTGCCGTCATTTTCTTTTCCTTGGCCATTTCGCGCAGGCAGGAAAGCGCGTCAGAAAGGCCGCCCACCCGGTCGATCAGCCCACAGGCCACCGCCTCATGCCCGTTGATCACGGCGCCAATGTCGTTTGCCATTTGGTCGGTGCGTGTCATGGTGGCGCGCAGGTAGCCCTCGTCTACGCGCGAATGGTCGGTGATAAAGCGGATGATGCGATCCTGCATCCGCTGTAGATAGTCAAAG
>JAZQVK010000008.1:0-2704 GCA_045631765.1 Eubacteriales bacterium | reverse complement strand
GCAAAAGTGATGTTACTCACTTCGTTCGTAATGATGTTGCTCCCGTTGGTCGCAATGATGTGATGCTTGCCCACTGTGCCGAAGGCACAACATCATTGCCGTAGGCTACATCATTAGGCGAAGCCGACATCACTTGCCCGTGAGGGCAAGCATCGTTCGGCAGACCTGCTTTATCGCAGGTCGCCGTGCGGCTCCTTTTTTATTACTTTCTTGGCGGGTAGGCCGGGTTAAAGGCATAAAAATTTTTTTCGTTCAGCTTATCGCGGATCATGCCCATGGCCTCGCCAAAGCGTTGGAAGTGTACGATCTCGCGCTCACGCAGGAAGCGGATCGGGTCACAGATGTCCGGGTCGTCAACCAGCTTCAGAATATTGTCATAGGTCACACGCGCCTTTTGCTCAGCCGCCATGTCCTCGGCAAGGTCGGCAAGTGGGTCGCCGACCGACTGGATGGTCGCTGCGCTCCAGGGCATGCCGCTGGCGTTGGCCGGCCAGATGCCGGTGGTGTGATCGGCAAAGTAGGCATCAAACCCGCCTTCCTTGATCTGCTCGATCGTCAGATTACGCGTCAGCTGGCGCACCATCGTGCCGATCATCTCCAGGTGGGCCAGCTCCTCTGTGCCAATGTCATTTAAGAGACCGGCTACGCGCCGGTCAGGCATGGCAAACTTCTGCGACAGATAGCGCAGCGAGGCGCCCAGCTCTCCGTTGGGGCCGCCATATTGTGATAGGATTACCTTGGCCGCGCGTGCATCCGGCTTGCGGATGCGAATAGGGTATTCCAGCTGCTTCAGATATTCCCACATACTCAATGCCCTCCTTCATGCGGCATGGGGGTCAGCCCCCAGGTCCATCCGTTTTTTTCATTTACGTCATAAACCTCCAGCGGGCCGAACAGGTTCACGTACTGCTCAGAAAGAGCCAGCAGCTTGTCACGGTATTCGGCAAACAACGCCAGCGCTTGTGCGTCACACGGGTGCGTATCCAAGAAAAGCGTCAGCTCGATCAGGGCAAATCGCACGGTGGCAATCTCGTCTGAAAGCTGCTCCTCACTAAATTCCATATTCATCGGCAGCATCCCCCCTCGTAAGGTTTATCTAAATCGGCAAAGATCGTGCCGCGGTGCCAGCCGTCGCTCGGCTCGTACAGCCGCTCAAAGCGTTGGCTCGGCACGTAGGCCATGGCAAGCGGCAGCTCGTCTAAGCAGTCATGCTGCCCACCCTGTGCGGCGGCGCGCTCACGCTCACGCATGGCGCTGCGCGAGCGGCCATCCTCGGTGCCTGCGCAGCAGGCACGTTGAAATCTGTTCATCTCAAGTCTCCTTTCGATGCCTTTGTGCATCTGTTTTTAGTGTATGGCAAATAAAAAAGAAGCGTGACGGTATCACGCTTCTTTTTCCTTCTATTGTTGATCGGACGGACAAGCACGCATCCATTCGGTGGCGTCTTCCACCCAGCGGGCGGCGTCGGTTGGCTCTAAATCCGGGTTGCCGAAGGAGGTATAGGGGGTAGAAAGGGCAATGCCGTGATTCCCGTGCGGGTAGATACGGGCGGCAAAGGGGATCTTCTTTTCGTTCATGGCGCGCATGGTGACCAGCGCGTTATCCACCGGCACGACCGGGTCGTCAAAGGTGTGCATAAAGAAGGCGGGGGAGGTGCCCTCGTGGATGCAACAGTTGATCGAGTAGCGGTGCAGCTCCTCCTCGCTTGGCTCCTGTGTGCCTAAGATGTTGTAAAAAGAGCCGCGGTGGGTCGAGATGGTAGCGGAAAGCACGGCGTAGCACAGGATAGTACCGGTCGGGCGGTTGATGCCGTAGGGCATGTTTGGCAGCGCTTCCTTCAGCTCCTGCGTGTTCCACAGCGAGCCAAGCGAGGCGCAAAGGTGCCCGCCGGCCGAGAAGCCAACGGCAAAGACGCGCCGCGGATCAATGCAAAGCTCCTCGGCGTGCTCACGGATGTATTGCATCGCAAGCGAGGCGTCTGCCAGCGGGCGCGGGAATTTTGCCTTTTCCTTCACGGAATAGTGCAGCACAAAGGCGTTGAGCCCCTTGGCAAGAAAGGCCAGCGCGATCGGCTCGCCCTCGCGATCGTCGCATACGCAGCCGTAGCCGCCGCCGGGAATCACGAGAATGGCATCGCGCAGCACGCGCCTCTCGTCTGCTACGTAGGTCGTCAGATATACGGCGGCATCATCCTGCCGCAGGGGAATGTGCTGATAGATCATGGTAGTTACCTCGTTGATCGTTGTTGCCTTCAGTTTAGCACAGTTCGGCATCCATGTCAAGAAAAGGTAAAGAATTTCTTGACATTTTTTGCGTTTCGTGGTAGGATATAGGCAAGAGAAAAAAGAAGAGGGAAGCAACAGATGACGAAACGAATTGCCCTGATCGCACACGATAATATGAAGGCTACGATGGTAGAGTGGTGCCAGCAGCACAAGGATATCCTCTCTCACCATTTTCTTTGCGGCACCGGCACTACTGCCGGCCGTATCAACCAGGCCACAGGCCTGCCTGTCAAGGCTTATCTCAGCGGCCCCTTGGGGGGTGACCAGCAGATCGGCGCCCAGGTTGCCGGCGGCGAGATCGACGTTATTATCTTTTTCTCCGATCCGCTGACCGCCATGCCGCACGATCCGGATGTTAAGGCGCTTTTGCGCATTGCCCAGGTCTACAACGTGCCGATCGCCAACAACCGCGCCACGGC
>JAZQVK010000007.1:0-3807 GCA_045631765.1 Eubacteriales bacterium | reverse complement strand
CACAGAACGACATGGCTACGATCCGACTTGGTGATCTGTTTTTTTGTCATAGCCCACGCCCCATGTGCATAGAATGTAACACGAAAAAATAGGGAGGGGCTTTTATGTTTATTTGTTCTGTGCGGGCCAGCACCTTAAAATTTTTTGGTGTGGTGGCCCTTTCTGTGGCGGCGCTGTTTGGGCTGATGCTCTTTGTGCCGCAATACGAGGCGGCCGAGGCGGTCAAGACAGGAGAGGAGATCTCGTATGCCGATATCCGCACCAATGAGGATCGTATTGCCTTTATCGGTCAGTTTGGTTACACGGTAGAGCCGCAGCCGTTAGAGAGCTGTGAGATGACGCTGCCTGAGGAATTTGATCGGGTGCTTGCCGGCTATAACGAGATCCAAAAGCAGCAGGGGCTGGATCTTTCCCGCTATCGCAAAAAGACCGTAACACGCTATACCTATACCGTTACCAATTACGAGGGGTATGAGGGCACGGTATATATCAATCTGCTACAGCATCGCGATCGGATCGTGGGCTGCGATATCTGCTCGGCAGACCCGGCCGGCTTTGTAGACGGCCTGTTTCTAAAGGAATAAAAGCGTAAGATCTGCTATAGAATTGCGTAAGATCTGCCATTCTCACCGATTGACAAACAGGCCACTGTGTGATAAAATGAAAGAAAAAACACAGAGGTGCGCTTTATGAGATTTGGTATCTGTACTGATTGGAAAAAAGAAGAAAATCTGCTGGCTGCCAAGGCGGCCGGTGCCGATTACGTAGAGCTGAATTTTCAAAGCTTTATCGGTGAAACACCCGAAACGATCGCCGCGCTTGGCAAGCGCCTACAGCAGCTTGGCCTTGACCTGGTTGCCTATAACTGTATGCTGCCCGCCAGCATGCGCGTGACCGGCGAAAAGAAGGATCACGCCGCCGCGCGCGACTACTTAGAGGAACAGCTTGCCAAGCTGCAGGCCCTGCCCGCACGACTGGTCGTCTTTGGCTCCGGCGCTGCCCGCATGCTGGATGGGGAAAACACCAAGGAAAACGGTATGCGTGAGCTGACCGTGTTTTTGCGTGATTTCCTTGCCCCGGTATTTGCTAAATATGGATTTACCTGCGTGATCGAGCCGCTTTCGGAATGTAACTTCCTGCGCACGATTGAGGATGGCCGTGCACTTGCCGAGGCGGTTGACCACCCGAACGTGCGTCTCTTGGTCGACTTTTTCCACGTTGCCGCCTGTGGTGAGCGCATCGAGGGCTACGCTGCCTACCGCGACCTGCTGCGCCATACACACATTGCCGCGCTTGCGGGGCGTATGTTTCCTAAAGAAAGCGACCCGGACGATTACCGCGCCATGTTCCGCGCTCTGCGTGAGGCCGGCTTTGATGGGTGCATGTCTGTTGAGGGCAGCCCCAAGCCCGGTGCCTCGCTGGAGGAGGAGCTGCGCGAGGCTCTTACCTGCCTGAGGGCAGCTTGCCTGGCGTAAGGAGGGCATCATGAAGCTGTATATAAAGGGCGCCGAGGGCTTGGCAGACGGCCTTGCGCTTCTTGAAAAGGAGCTTGATTTTACGCTGACTGCCGAAGCAGAAGCCGACCTTACGCTTACCGTTCATGAGGTGGCGGAGACGACCGTTTCGGTCGAGCTGGCAGGCAAGGCGGCGACCATCACCTACGGCGGTGGCCGCGCACGCTTCTTCCGCGGTCTTGCTACGCTTTGCGGCTGGCTCAGAAATGGTGAGACGAGCAACCGCGTTACGGAAAACCCGCTCTTTACCACCAATGGCGCCATGCTGGATATGTCCAGAAATGCCGTCATGCGGGTGGATGTGGTTAAGACCATGCTGCGTAAAATGGCCCTGATGGGACTAAACATGTGCATGCTGTATACCGAGGATACCTATGAGATCGAGGGGCACCCCTACTTTGGTCATCTGCGCGGCGCCTATACCAAGGCAGAGCTGAAGGAGATCGATGCCTATGCGTACACGCTGGGTATTGAAATGATTCCCTGTATTCAGGTGCTCGGGCACCTTGCTACCCACCTGAAATGGCCGTCAGCCGCTCCGTATCGCGATACGGCCAACGTGCTGCTGGTCGGGGCAGAGGAGACCTATCAGCTGATCGCCGATATGTTGAAAACGGTGAAGGAGTGCTTCCGCACCCGCCGCGTGCACGTAGGTATGGATGAAACGGTTGGCGTGGGGCTTGGTACTTATTTGAAAAAGAACGGCTTCCGCAACCAGCAGGAGGTCTATTTCGAGCATCTGACCAAGGTGATCGAGATGGTTCGCGCCCACGGCCTTGCGCCCATGATGTGGAGCGACTTTTTCTTCCGCCTGGTGGGCGAGCATCTGCCCGGCTATTCGGATTACGATCTGCGCGTGCAGTTTACCGACGAGGTGATCAAAAAGGTGCCGCGCGGTATTCAGCAGGTATTTTGGGATTATTATCACGCAAACGAGAACTTCTATTACGAGAATATTGAAAAGCACCAGACCGTGTTCGGCATGGATTCGCTCTTTGCCGGCGGTGTCTGGCTGTGGAGTGGCCACGGCCCTCTCTTCTCCCGCTCGCTCAGCTATACCATCCCGGCGCTGGATGCCTGCCGCAAGAAGGGCGTGCGCGAGGTGATCGCTACCGTATGGCATAACGGGTCTGAGGGCAGCTTGATTCTTTCGCTGCTTGGTCTTGCTTGGTATGCCGATTACGATTACCGTGGCGGCTATGATGAGAACGGTGTAAGGGGCTGCTTTGAAAACAGCTGTGTTGGTGTGCGGTATGACGATCTAATGAAGTGTGAGCTGGTCGAGCATCCTGCCGGCGGCCACCTGCCCATGACGCGCGCGCTGCTATACAGCGACCCGCTGCTGGGCCCGACCGACCGCCACTTTGAAGGGATGGATCTTTCAGGCTACTACCGCGGCGTATCGGCCGAAATGGATCGCCCCGCCGACAAGCTGGATGTATTTGCCCCGGCCTATGATACCATTCGTCGGCTTTCTGCCCTGTTAGAGCACCGGGCAGATTTCAGCCTGCGCCTGAAGGCAGCGTATGATGAAAAGAATACCAAGGCCCTGGCTGTCATGGCTGAAGAGTGCGACTTGATCGGTGAGCGGCTGGAGGCATTGCGCCAAAGTCACAAGGCATCCTGGATGCTTTATAACAAGGCCCTTGGCTGGGAGGTGCATGACATACGCTACGGTGGTCTCCTTGCCCGCTTCCAAACGGCCAAGGAGCGCATCCTCGCCTATCTGGCAGGAGAGATCTCCTGCATCGAGGAGCTGGAGGCACCCCGTCTGCGCATTGATGGAAAGCCGGATACAGCCGGCCGCTTTGACGATATGTTCAGCTGGCGCGGCTATTCGACCTATGCTACCCCTAATCTGATCGGTTGATAGAAAAATGCGGAAAGCGCATAGCGCTTTCATCATTTTTTTCTTCGGTATGTTCGCTTAGTTGTTGCAGCAGCAGCAGAAAATCAGAATCAGGGCCAGGATGATGATCCAGGTGCCGCAGTCGTCAAAAATATGGCACAGACAGTTGTTGTTATTCATAAAACCGTTTTCCTCCTACGTGATGGTAGGGCATCGCCCTACACTATCATCCTATGTAGGCCGTGCGGTTTGGTGAAAGTGCCTACAAGTGCCGTTTTTCGTTTTTTGGGGCAAAAGAAGAAATAAGCAGGCCTTTTGCTGCCAATAAAAAAGGGTGCCTATCAAAAGCACCCTTTTTTTGTTTTTAGCAAATTAGTTTGCCGCGTCAACAATGGCGGTAAACTTCTCGGTCACCATAGAGGCGCCACCGATCAGGCCGCCGTC
>JAZQVK010000006.1:0-6799 GCA_045631765.1 Eubacteriales bacterium | reverse complement strand
AATTTCTTCAGCAGTAAATCGGTAGAGCTTCATGTTTACGACACTCAACCCGATTTGAATAAGTACGAACACGGTCCCGTGGAAATACACGATGACAATTTGTGTAAGATGTTATATATTCTTTATAAGGGTATTCCGTTCGAATATACGGGATTTAACTTGAGATATTTGGAAGATATTCCTCACCTCGCTTCGTGCGGCGTGTTGCGTTATGAAAACGATAAACCCCAAGTGGCAATTCCGGTGCTTAGCAAAAAGGAATTTTCTGAATTGTTCAAGATCAGTGCATCCTATATGGTTAAATTGGGAGATTTAATCGAAAATCCATTGCGCGAGCTTTTCCCACAGTTGAAGTTAGAGATTCCCATGCATCTTGAAGGAAAGATTGCGGAGTTCAGAAAATATGCATTCTATGCTTTTCCGATGGCTATTGTAAAAAGAGCAATTTCGGATAGTGATTTTATTCTTGACAGCCAGCAAAAAGCAATACCGATGGTATTAGTTATAGATGAACCTGAGAATGTAATCAAGTAAAAATACCGCTGAGAGTAACCGTAATGGTCACTCTCAGCGGTAGTGCTTTTTAAAACTGCTTTATCGCAGGTACGCCAACGAAGCCCTTTTTTTCTATCAATCCATGCAGATCAGCTCATAGTCAAGCGAGCCGATGCCGAGCGCGGCGGCGCAATCAACGGTGTAGGTGCCGTTGCGCGACTCAATACGCTCGATCAGGTGATCGCGGCCGGGGTCGGTTGATGCATACACCAGGTCTAAGCAGGCGCGGTCAAGCGCGACCGGGTCGGTAGAGGCCAGGATGCCGATATCGGCCATGCAGGGATCCTCTGCCACGGCGCAGCAATCGCAATCGACCGACATGTTCTTCATGACGTTGATATACGCCGCATTGGCGCCGAAATAGTCAACGACCGAGGAGGCGGCATCTGCCATAGAGGCGAGGAAGCGATCGTGGTCTGCCGTCCAGATCTCCTCCGGCACGCCGGCGCCGTGGATATAGGCCTTGCCAAACGAGGAAGCAACACCGATAGAAAGCTGCTTCAGCGCACCGCCAAAGCCGCCCATGGGGTGCCCCTTGAAATGCGAATAGACCAGCAGACTATCGTATTTTTCGATATTCTTGCCTACGTAATTCTTTTGAATGATCTTTCCGTTCGGGATCGGGAGCTCCTTGTCGGGTCCCTCGGCATCGAGGAGGTCTACGGGAAACTCTGTCCAGCCATGCTTCTTAAGTGTTTCCAGATGTTTTTCGGTTTGGTTGCGACCGCCGTCATAGGCGGTATTACACTCGACAACCGTTCCCTGCACCTCGGTGATGACGGGGCGGAAGAAATCAGGGCGGAGGAAATTCTGGTTGCCCGGCTCGCCGGAATGTAGCTTCACCGCTACCTTACCGGGAAGCGCCTTGCCAAGCGCGCGATACAGATCAAGCGCCCGCTCGGGCGTTATGATTTTTGAGAAATATACCTTTGCTTTTTCCATCGGTGGGTTCTCCTTTCGCCGTGCGGCGTTTCATTCTGCTTTGATTATAGCACATTTTTTATAAAATGCAAACGCTTTTCTTATAAATTCAATAACAGAATGGCACCAATACCGAAGACGAAGGTGCCGAGATCGCGGCGGCGAAGCCTTTCACGGTAAAGCAGCATGCCAAGCAGCGTGCAAAGAACGATAACCGAAACGTTCTGCACCGGAAAGAATACGGCGCTATCCATCCGACCGGCCAGCGTGGTATTCAGCAGATTAGCCGCGCCAAAGCAAAGACCGATGACAGCACCGGCCGCCATATGGCGCGGTGGTAGGGGCGCTTTTTCTTTCACATGCGGCAAGAGCGCCGCCGCAAGCGAGACAAGGGCCGCAATCGAAAAGGAGAGCAGCAAAAAAACGTTCTTTTCCCCAGCGACAGGCGAATGCTGCTGCACCTTTTGTAAAAGCCCCAGCCCGCCTGACGAGAGCATGGCGATCAGCAATGGAAGAATATAGCCGCCCTTACCGGGGCAACCCCCACCGCGCACCGAGCAAAGCAAGGCGGGGATCAGGAGCAGCAGGCCAAGGATCTTACAGCCCGTTAGCGCCTCGCCAAAAAAGAGCATGCCCGAAAGTGCCGGCAGAAAAAAGCCAAAGGAATAGACCGTGGCACAGATTGAGGTGTTGCCCCCTCGCAGCGCGGTGGTATAGCACCATTGTGAGGAGAGTAGACAACCACCGTAGAGCAGCGCCAGCAGCCAGGTCAATGGCGAAGCCCCGGTAACATCGCCAAGCGACAAGAGCAGCATGAGTATGGCGGCAACGCCAAAGGTGAGCATCTGCACCAAAAAGAAGCGGCGCGTGCCAAAGGGATTGCCGGATACAGCCTTTGAAAAGATGCTGCGCCCGACCGTCAGCGCGATGCTGGCGGAAAGGAGCAGGATATTCAGTGTCTCTGCCGTCATACCTCACCCCGGATGATGCGCGCCATCTCCTCACTTAGAATGCGCCGATGATCGTCATCCACCAGACTGAAGCGATTGCCATCATTGGGTGTACTAAGGTAGTTCCAGACGCAATAGGGAATCTCGTAGTCCTTTAAGAAACGGATCACGTCGCGCATATAGTTTTCCCGCCAGCGGATATCGGCATGGCGGATAGTGCCGAACTCACCGCACCACAGGATGGCGTTCGGATGCTCCTTCAAAAATACCGTAGCCGGATACAGGCAATTACGCACAAAACGCTCATCCATCCGCTCATACCCCACGTAAGGCTCCTTTGCCCCACACACCGTGCGGGCATAATCGCGATAGCGCTCGATATCACCAGGGTACGGCATGATGCGGTTATAATACAAGGTGTTTGCCTGCAGCACGCCGCGCTGATGGGTAAACTCGAACGGTGCATACATATGGAAGGTGTAGATGATATTATCATCGTCATAGATGTGCAGATGCTTCAGACGGTCAACGTTGTTCCAGCAGGTAGAGCCAATGATGAGCTTGCGCGTTGCGTTCTTTGCGCGCAGGGCGGTAACAGCCTTATCGACCAGCGTATTCCACTTGGCCGGGTCTACGTCTACCACCTCGTTCAATAGCTCAAAGGCTACGCCAGGCTTGCCCGCATAGCGTTCCTCAAAGCGGCACCAAAGATCCACAAAGCCGGCCTGCAGGCCTTCGTCATCCAGCAGGTGCACGTCCTCATGGATATCGCAATAGTTGCCCACCGCCTTGTGAAGATTGAGCACCACGTTCAGGTCGTGCACCTCGCACCAGGAAACAAAGGCATCAATGCGCTCCATCACCGTCTCACGGAAAACACCGGGAGCTTCCTCAACCACGATCTGGTCAAAACCGAGACGGATATGATCCATCCCGAGCGAGGCAATGTATGATACATCTGCCTCTGTGATATAGGTGGCAAAATGCTCTAAATCCCCAATGGTGATATCCTTTCTTCTATTCTCAGGCAGGACATGAAAGCGCTTGTAGTTGGTCAACCAGCCGCCAATGCCCATGCCGTGCTCAAAGCCGATCAATCGTTTCATGAATACTCTCTCTTTCTTTTTTCTTTCATTATATCGCACCCCGGCAAAAAACAGATAGATAAAAAACAAGTTCTTCTTGTATAAAAGATAGATTTGTGATACAATGAAGGAAAGAAAGTGAGGCTACCATGCATTACGAGATCAGCAAGACCGACCAGGGGGTTACCAAATACCCCTTACATGCGCACAACCATTTTGAGATCATGTATTATCTGCAAGGAGAAGGCGCATTGCTGTTGGAGGGCGGCCACCTTCCCTTCTCACCCGGTACGGTGATCATCGTACCGCCCGGCGTTATGCACGGCTCGTGCGCTGAGCACGGCTTTCAAAACATTTCCGTTGGCGGTGATTTTTCAAATCTGTTTCATATAAGCGAGCCCTTCGTGCTGCAAGACAATGCCGCGTGGGATGGCCGCATGCTCTCCCAAGCGATCTACCGCAACCGCTATGCAGGCGAAGAATACTTAGATGCGCTATGCCGCGCCTACGCCTGCTTTCTCTTACAATCACTCACACCACAGGATAATACCGCCCAAGCGGTACAAGCGATTGTCGACACCCTCTCTCACCGCTTTACAGACCCAGAGATCAACGTAACTGCCCTGCTATGCCAAAGCGGCTATGCCGAGGACTATATCCGTGCGCGGTTTCACGCGGCGACCGGGCTGACACCACTTGCCTACCTGACCCGCCTGCGGCTTGACCACGCGCGTATGCTGCTTACCATTTACGGTAGGGAGCTTTCCGTTTCCGAGCTGGCCGAGCGCTGCGGCTTTCTTGACCCGGTCTACTTTTCCAAGCGCTTCAAGCAGGCGTTTGGCTGCGCCCCCTCTCAATTTCATGAAAAAAGCAAGGCGGCCGATGAATGATCGGCCGCCTTATAAGCAGGCAGAAAAGGGCAATTTCCGCCCCCTTCGTTATAACTCCTCCACGGAACACGCTATCTTCATGAAAAGCTTTCGTCCACGATCAGGTATCCGATTCCCTCACCCATCGTGCCACCGGCACGAAGATGGTCGAGCAGGGTTCTTTGTAGGTGGCTTTCTGCTTTCACGGTATCAAGGGCCTCTTTGCTGTAATCTACGTAAAACACACGCCAAAAATCGTGGTTGTTCTCGCTGTGGTGTAGGTCGACTATATGGAACAGATCGTGGAATTTTTTGATATTCGAGCGCTCTCCCAGCTTTTCTACGATGGGCGTATACAGCAGCCAGGAGGTGCAGGTGACCACCATTCTGCCGTCCTTTAATTCGTCCTTATAGAACTGATACGCCTTGCGCAAGGAATCCTGTATGCTCTCGGGCGTCAACGGGCCGCTCGACGGGATATGGCAGTTATAAACGATATCCCCCTTTTTTACCCCCAAGGTGGGGGCATCAAGACTGGCGGGAATTGCCTCGTACTGCAGCCGCCCAAGGGCAAATCGCTTTAGCTGATAGTGCCAGGGGAACCACCAGGCAACAAAGATGCCCCACACGCCGTGCATATGGTAACATTCGATCAGTTTATTGCGCAAGTCAGACATGATCGCGAGGTACAGCTCCTCAGATAAGCCGTTTTGCTTATATACGTAGGCAAGCGGCCTTGCCGCTACCAGCAAAAAGACCATATCGGCCGTATAGCGGTTGATCCCCGCCTTTTCGGCGATCTGCTGCATCAGGGCATTCCAATCGTCTATCTGATCAAAATACCATTTATCCATCGCATCGTACAGGGTGCCAAGTAGGCCGCTTGCTACCACGCGGTCAAGGGCAACGTTCAGCTCGTCGATTGCCTCTTGGGGAAATTCCAGTTTTTGAGCCAGCTCCGTGATCATCGCCTATCACCCCTGCTTAAAAATTGCTGCCATTATAGCCCCAATGGTCTACCTCGGCATATTTGACGTAAACGCCATCTGCCGCCACAGAAAGCTCGTTTTCCATGATCTCGCATACCCGCGCGGTCAGCTTTTCATAAGCGGCGGGCGTGCTTTTACCAAGCAGCTCGGCCTCTACCATGGCCAGCGGGCGGTCGCCCTGCCCTGCAAAGAACAGGCAGGCCTTATCCTCAATATCCACCATCAGCCAGGTCTCGCTCTTGCCGGGCAGCAAGGAAATTGCCTCGCCAAAGGCCTTTTTCAGCGCCAGGCGCTTTTCTTCATTGACTTCTACGTTGGTACGTACGTGCATATAAGGCATTGCTTTTTCCTCCGTTATCGATAAGCTTTGTACATTTGACGGGCAACGCCGTCTGCGGTCTTGATGCCCCAGCCAACTACGTGACCGGCAGCGTTAAAGTAGAGCAGCATATCTGAAAGCATCCCCTTCAGATAAGCCTCCTCCATACTGCCAACACCGGGCAGACCAAGGGTCTCGCCCTCGTTCATCAAGGCAAAACGCAAAAGGCAATCAATCTCATGGCGATATTCGACCGTGGCAGGCACCTCGGTCACCGTCTGCCCCTCACCGTAGTAGCCGGCGCAAAACTTGCGGAAGGTGGCAGGGCTATTACCGAGTGGGCAGTAAAGCGGCCCGACCTCTGTGCCGTCTACCGCCAGGCGAAAGCCGTACGGCGCATAGAGCTTAACAAGGTGCGGGGCACCCGCATTGCAGAAGAGCGCCAGGGGCGCATCCTCTCTTGCGCGAACGTGCTCCTGCCATACGCCCAGCATCTGCCGGCCAATCCCCTGCCCGCGCAGAGCCTCTTTCGTCTGAAAATTGCCAAAGTTGCCGATCGCATCCTGATGCTTGCCCCACCCGTTCCAAAGGCGGGATACCATTTCACCATCAAGCGTGGCGATATAGTAGATATCGGTACACACATCCTGCAGCTTGCCGGCCGCGCGGCAGCGCAGCATTTCCGCATAGAACTGACCCGGGTCAACGGCCTTGACACCTTCGCACAGAAGTGTTTTTGAAGCCGGCTCCTGCTCGCCGGGAATATAAATATCTATTTGGGTATTCATCATGGTTCTCCTTAGCTTGATATGTCATTATCATCTTAGCACGATTTATATGGTTTGTCAACGAAAAAGAAAAATCTTTACCTTTTTTCAAAAATTTCAATTTCCCCTTTACTTTTTGCTTTTTCTGTGGTAAAATACTGGATGTGTTCGCAAGAATACCATCTACCCGTGGCTCAGCTGGATAGCGCGCGAGACTCCGACTCTCGAGGTCGCAGGTTCGAATCCTGTCGGGTAGGCCAAAGAAGCACCCACCAAGGTTTTGCCTTGGTGGGTGCTTCTTTGACCTATCCGACAGGCAAGAGAAATGACGTGCGCGAAGCGCT
>JAZQVK010000005.1:0-22942 GCA_045631765.1 Eubacteriales bacterium | reverse complement strand
CTTTCCCGCTGGTATATGGTGATGACAGACAGCGGCGGCCTACAGGAGGAAGCCCCCTATTTTCACAAGCCGGTGCTGGTGCTGCGCCATCGTACCGAGCGGAGCGAGGGCGTGGCCGCCGGTTGCCTACGCCTGTGCGGCGATGAGGAAGGGCGCATCCTACGCGAGGCGGAGAGACTGCTTCGCGACCCACTTGCCTACCGTGCCATGGCAGAGGCGAAAAGCCCCTTTGGTGACGGAAAAGCAAGCCGCCGCATCGCAGAGGCGATACGGCGGTATATGTTATTTGGGAACAGCCCCGGCACGGCGCAGGGCTAAGAAGAGCAGCGGCACCAGCACGAGCTGTAGCACAATGCCGGGCAGCGCCTCGGTCACATATCCGGAAAGGAACATGGCAAGGCTATACGTCTTGAGCTGCCCAAGGCCAAGCAGCACCAGCTTAAAGGCACCGCCGGCCAGACGGCCGGCCACCATAGAGATCAGAAGCGAGACGTACAAAAATCCCGTTTTTTTGGGCAAGAGACGGTAGGCCAGCGCAATGGTCAGCCCGTAAACGGCCAGCTCTACGCACATGCCGACCGCCCCGGGGAACATGGGCGGCATGCCGAACATCAGCGAGCGCAGGAGCGGCGCTGCAAAGCCCACCACCAGGCCGTATTGCCAGCCGCACAGCAGACCGCACAGCAGCACCGGCAGGTGCATGGGCAGCAGGGCGTTGCCCAAATCGCGCAGTTGGCCGGTCAAAAAGGGTAGCACGATGCACAGGGAAAGGCAAAGGGCGGCGCAAACCAGCCTTTGCAGCGTGACACGTGAGGGTCTTTTTTTCATTTCACTTTCTCCTTTTTACACGCCTACAGCTTTTTAGAAAGATACTGCCCGGTATAGGAACGGGGGTTTTTCGCAACCTCCTCCGGCGTGCCGGTGGCAACCACCTCACCGCCGCGATCACCGCCCTCGGGGCCAAGATCAATAATATGATCGGCGCACTTGATAAAATCCAGATTGTGCTCAATGACCACCACGGTATTGCCGCCGTCGGTCAGGCTTTGCAGCACCTCGATCAGCTTGGCCACGTCTGCCGTGTGCAGGCCGGTGGTCGGCTCGTCCAGCACGTAGATGGTGCGGCCGGTCGAGCGGCGGGAAAGCTCGGTCGCCAGCTTTACGCGCTGCGCCTCGCCCCCCGACAGGGTGGTAGAGGATTGCCCGATCTTGACGTAGCCAAGGCCCACGTCGCACAGCGTTTTCAGCTTGCGGGTGATAGCGGGAATACCATCAAAGAAGGCAAGCCCCTCCTCTGCCGTCATCTCCAGCACCTCATAGATGCTCTTGCCCTTATAATGCACCTCCAGCGTATCGCGGTTATAGCGCATGCCGCGGCAGGTGTCACACTTGACGTATACGTCAGGCAAGAAGTGCATCTCGATACACTTCACGCCGTCTCCCTCGCAGGCCTCGCAGCGGCCGCCGCGAATGTTGAAGGAGAAGCGCCCAGCACCGTAGCCGCGCGCCTTGGCCTCCGGCGTTTTGGCAAACAGGTTGCGAATATCGGTAAAGAGGCCGGTGTAGGTAGCGGGGTTGGAGCGTGGGGTACGGCCGATAGGGCTTTGGTCGATGGCAATGATCTTATCCAGCTCCTCGACCCCCTCGATGGCGGTGTGCGTGCCGGGGTGCAGATTGGCGCGGTTGAGCTTGCGTGCCAGGGCACGGTAAAGAATGCTGTTGATCAGCGAGGATTTGCCGGAGCCCGAAACACCCGTGACGCAGACAAAGCAGCCAAGCGGCAGACTGACATCAATATTCTTCAGGTTGTTCTGCCGGGCACCCAGAATACGCAGGCTCTTACCGTTGCCCGCCCGGCGCGCGGCCGGCACGGGAATATGCTTGCGGCCGGAAAGATAGTCGCCCGTGATCGAGGCCTTGTTGGCGGCCACCTCCGCTGGGGTGCCGGCAGCCACCACCTGCCCACCGTGAACGCCGGCACCGGGGCCGATATCCACCACGAAATCGGCCGCGCGCATGGTATCCTCATCATGCTCGACCACGATCACGGTATTGCCCAGGTCACGCAGCTTTTTCAGCGTGCCGATCAGCTTATCGTTATCTCGCTGGTGCAGGCCGATGCTGGGCTCGTCCAGAATATACATCACGCCGACAAGGGAGGAGCCGATCTGCGTGGCCAGGCGAATACGCTGGGCTTCACCCCCGGAGAGCGTGCCGGCCTTGCGCGCCAGGGTGAGGTAATTCAGCCCTACGCTGCAAAGGAAGCCAAGGCGTGCGCGGATCTCCTTCATGATCTCGTGCGCGATCCTCTCTTCACTCTCGGTAAAGGTCAGATTGCTGACGAATAGCAGCATATCCTCTGCCGAGAGGCGGCAGATCTCGTCAATATTGAGGCCGCCGACCGTGACGGCCAGCACCTCGTCAGACAGGCGGCGCCCCTTACACTTCGGGCAGGGCGCATCCTCAATAAAATTCTCATAATACTCGGCAGCCATTTGGGGGTTCTGCTGGATGCGCCGTTCGATGATGGGAATGATACCGTCGTAGGTAACGGTCTGGCGTACCCCCTCCTTGCCGAAATAGCGCACGATATCGTAGGTCACCTGCCCGGTACCGTACAGCAGGGCGTGCATAGCCTGCTCGGAAAACTCACACAGCGGGGTGTCGATATCGCAGCCGATCTCACGGAGGGCGGCTAAGATGAGCGGCCCGTTCCAGGATTGCTCGTCGATCGTCTTAAAGCCGTTGCACACGATGGCGCCCTGTCGCAGGGAAAGCGACAGGTCCGGCATGATCTTTTCAGGCGAGATCACACGCAGGTCCCCCAGGCCGGCACACGCCGGGCAGGCGCCCGTGGGGCTATTGAAGGAGAACATGCGCGGCTCCAGCTCGCCAAAGCTGACCTGGTGCTCCTCGCACGCGTATTTCTGCGAAAAGGAAAGCTCGGTAGCCTCCCCTTCCCCCTCGCGCGGCACCAGCGCGATCACCACGCGGCCATCCGAAAGGGCAAGCGCCGCCTCTACCGAATCCGAAAGGCGAGAGCGGATATCCGCCCGCATGACCAGGCGGTCAAGCACCACGTCGATGTGGTGCTTTTGATTTTTATCCAGTTTGATCTCCTCAGAAAGATCGTACATATTGCCATCCACGCGCACACGCACGTAGCCGCCGCGGCGCGCGTCGGCAAGCACCTTTTCATGCATGCCCTTTTCGCCACGCACAACGGGGGAAAGCACCATAAAGCGCGTGCCCTCTGAGAGTGCCATGATACGGTCAAGAATACTGTCGATGGTCTGCTGACGGATCTCCTTACCGCAGACCGGGCAATGGGGAACGCCCAGGCGCGCGTACAGCAGGCGCAGATAGTCATAGATCTCGGTGACCGTGCCTACCGTAGAGCGCGGGTTTTTAGAGGTGGTCTTTTGGTCGATGGAGATGGCCGGGGACAGACCCTCTACCGAATCCACGTCCGGCTTATCCATCTGCCCAAGGAACATGCGGGCATAGGAGGAAAGCGACTCAACAAACCGCCGATGCCCCTCGGCATACAGCGTGTCAAACGCAAGCGAGGACTTGCCCGAGCCGGAAAGGCCGGTCAGCACCACCAGCTTGTCACGCGGCACGTCCAGGCTGATATTTTTCAGGTTATGGACCCGGGCACCCCGGATCGCGATCTTTTCTGCCATTATTTCGTTACCTGTAATTCCTTAATTTTATCACGCAGGAAGGCGGCACGCTCAAATTCCAGCTGGCGTGCGGCGGTCTGCATCTCTTCACGCAGCGAGGCGATCAACTCCTCACGCTCGGCGGCCGAAAGCTTTTCGCCCGCGCGCGGCAGGCGTGCCTGCTTCTTTTCTTCCTTTTTGCCGATGGCAATCAGCTCCTGCACGTTTTTGCGCACCGTGGTGGGGGTGATGCCGTGCTCCTCGTTATAGGCGGCCTGAATACGGCGGCGGCGCTCTGTCTCGCGGATGGCGATATCCATAGATTTGGTCACGCGGTCGGCATACATGATCACGTGCCCGTCTGCATTTCGTGCGGCACGGCCGATGGTCTGAATGAGCGCGGTATCCGAGCGCAGCAGGCCGTCCTTATCCGCATCCAGAATGGCAACCAGCGCCACCTCGGGAATATCCAGCCCCTCGCGCAGCAGGTTAATGCCCACCAGCACGTCGTAAAGACCGAGGCGCAGGTCACGAATGATCTCCTGCCGCTCCATCGTTTCTACCTTGTGGTGGATATACTTCACCCGCACACCCTGGCCGGCAAGATACTCAGTCAGATCCTCGGCCATGTTGGTGGTCAGCGTGGTAACCAGCACCTTGCCACCGGCCGTGACCGTCTCGCGGATCTCGCCAAGAAGATCGTCTACCTGCCCCTCGATCGGGCGTACCGATATTTCGGGGTCGAGAAGCCCCGTGGGGCGAATGATCTGCTCTACCACCGCCTCGGAATGCTCGCGCTCGTAGCCGGCCGGCGTGGCGCTGACAAAGCAGACCTGGCCAACGCGATCCTCAAATTCGTCAAAATGCAGGGGGCGGTTATCATAGGCGGAGGGAAGGCGGAAGCCGTAATCCACCAGGTTCTTCTTGCGCGCGGTGTCACCCCCGCTCATGCCGCGCACCTGCGGCACGGTAACGTGTGACTCGTCGATAAACATGAGATAGTCGGTGGGAAAATAATCAAGCAGCGTATAGGGCGTAGAGCCCGCCGGGCGACCGGAGAGCACGCGGGAATAGTTTTCAATGCCGGAGCAAAAGCCCACCTCGCGCAGCATGGCCAGGTCGTATTTGGTACGCTCCTCGATGCGCTGCGCCTCAAGCAGCTTGTTCTGCGAGCGGAAAAATTCTACCCGCTCGAGCATCTCACGCTCGATCTCGGCAAGCGCCGCCTCGCGCTTTTCATCCGAAACGGCGTAGTGCGTGGCGGGGAAGATGGGGGCGTATTCCAGCCGCCGGATGGTCTCACCCGTGACCACATGGATCTCGCTCAGGCGGTCGATCTCGTCGCCAAAGAACTCAACGCGGATGGCGCGGTCGGTCGAGGAGGCCGGAAAGATCTCGACGGTATCGCCGCGCACGCGGAACTTATCACGCACGAAGTTGATATCGTTGCGCTCATAGTTATTCGAGATCAGGCGCAGGATCAGCTTTTCACGCGAGAGCGGCATGCCCGGCCGCAGGTCGATGACCAGGGTCTGGTATTCGGTAGGGTCACCCAGGGTATAGATGCAGGAGACCGAGGCCACAATGATCACGTCTCTCCGCTCAAAGAGCGACGAGGTGGCGCTATGGCGCAGCTTATCAATCTCATCGTTGACCAGGGCATCCTTTTCAATATACATATCCCGCCCGGGGATATAGGCCTCGGGCTGGTAATAATCGTAGTAGGAAACAAAATATTCTACGGCGCTATCCGGGAAGAAGGTGCGCATCTCTGAGCAGACCTGGGCGGCCAGTGTCTTATTCGGCTCTAAGATCAGCGTGGGGCGGTTGAGCGCGGCAATGACGTTGGCCATCGTGAAGGTCTTGCCCGAGCCGGTAACGCCCAAGAGGGTCTGTGCCTTAGCACCGTTCCGAAAACCGTCGCACAGCGCGGCGATCGCCTCCGGCTGGTCACCGGTGGGGGTATACTCACTTTTGAGAACAAAGCTGGTGTCTTGCAACGGTTTTCTCCCTTCTTTACGGTTTAGTGCTTATGATCGCGCAAATAGATCAGCAGCACGGTAATATCGGCGGGGTTGACGCCGCTGATACGGGCGGCCTGGCCAACGCTGAGCGGCCGCACCTCGGCCAGCTTTTGCGCTGCCTCGATCCGCAGGCCGCGCAGATTCTCATAATCGAGGTCGAGCGGCAGGCGTTTTTCTTCCATCTTTGCCTGCTTTTCTACCTCGCTCTGCTCACGGCGGATGTAGCCCTCATACTTCACCTGCACCTCTACCGTCTCGCGCACGGCGCGCGGGAGGAGAGGGCGAGTGGTATCAATGGCGGCAATTCCTTCATAGGTGATCTCCGGCCGGCGCAGCAGGTCGGCGATATGAATGCCGGTGGTCAGGGGGGCCGAGCCGAGCGCGGCCAAACATTCGTTGACCGTGGCAGAGGGCGGCAGGGTGGTTCTTTCCAGCCGCTTGACCTCGGCTTCTATAGCCTCCTTTTTGGCGCAGAAAGCGGCGTAGCGCTCTTCACCGATCAGGCCAACGCGATGACCGATCTCGGTCAGACGCAGGTCGGCATTATCCTGCCGCAGCAGCAGGCGGTATTCTGAGCGTGAGGTCATCACGCGGTAGGGCTCCTCTGTTCCCTTCGTGACCAGATCATCGATCATGGTGCCGATATAAGAGGAGGCGCGCGGCAGCACGAGCGGCTCTTCACCGCGCAGGGAAAGCGCGGCGTTGATGCCGGCGACAAGCCCCTGGGCGGCTGCCTCCTCGTAGCCGGAGGTGCCGTTGAACTGCCCGGCACCGTACAGGCCGGCAATCTGCTTAAATTCCAGCGTGGGGTAGAGCGAAAGCGGATCCACGCAATCGTATTCGATCGCGTAGGCGTAGCGCATGATCTCAGCCCGCTCGAAGCCGGGCAGCGATTCTACCATCTCGTGCTGCACGTCAGCCGGCATCGAGGTAGAAAAGCCACCCAGGTACATCTCCTCGGTCGTGCGGCCGGTCGGCTCTACGAACAGCTGATGCCGCTCCTTATCCGCAAAGCGGACGAGCTTTGTCTCGATCGAGGGGCAATAGCGCGGCCCCGTGCCGGTAATATTGCCGGAATACATGGCGCTGCGGCCTAGATTTTCCCGTATGATGCGGTGCGTTTCGCTATTGGTATATACGATGTGGCAAGGCATTTGCGGTAGGGTGGCAAAGGCCACCGGGTCGGTACGGGTAGAAAACGGTACGGTATCTACCTCGCCGGGCTGCTCCTCTAAGCGGGAAAGATCAATACTGCGGCGCGCAATGCGCGCCGGGGTGCCGGTCTTAAAGCGCATTAGTCGCACGCCGGCCTTGCGCAGGCTGGCTGAGAGGCCGTTGGCCGGCAGCATACCGTCCGGGCCGGAGGGAAAGGTGTGTGAGCCAATAAAGACCGCGCCGGCGAGATAGGTGCCGGTGGCTAAGATCACGCGCTCTGCCTGCCAGGTCTCACCAAGCGAGGTCACCACGCCCACCACACGGCGGCCACCCTCATGCTCTTCAAGCAAAAGATCGGTCACCTCGGCCTGTACCAGGCGCAGGCCAGGCGTTTTTTCGATCGTTTCCTTCATTTGCAGGCGGTAGAGCACGCGGTCTGCCTGCACACGGCGCGAGCGAACGGCCGCGCCCTTGCCCAGGTTCAGCGTGCGGGATTGCAGGGTCACGCAATCGGCAGCGTAACCCATCTCGCCGCCCAGGGCGTCGATCTCGTAAACCAGGTGCCCCTTCCCGCTACCGCCGATAGAGGGGTTGCAGGGCATGTTGGCGATCGCGTCTAAGGATAGCGTAAAAAGCACGGTGGAAAGCCCCATCCGTGCGGCGGCCAAGGCCGCCTCTACACCCGCGTGGCCGGCGCCGACCACCGCGACCTGTGCTATTAAATCCATCTTTCCCCTCCTGCGTTCTTTTTATCATAATATTGTAACACAGAAGCAGGCAGATTGCAAGTACGCAGCCCTCGCGTGGGAAATTTTTTTACAAGCCGCATGGAAAGAATTGATAAAATCTGCAACTTATGGGCAAGATGTATTGCAATATTTTTTGAGATGTGTTATAATAATATGAATAAGTATGAAACGAGGCGGCTATGAACGATCTTATCTCGATCATCATGCCCTCCTACAACACGGGGGGATATATTGCAGACAGTATACGATCTGTACAGGCACAGTCCTACCCGCATTGGGAGCTGCTGATCGTAGACGATTGCTCGACCGACAGCACAGAGGAGGCGATTGCCCCCTTTCTTGCTGACGAGCGCATTCGCTTTTTTAGAAACGAGAAGAACAGTGGTGCCGCCATTTCGCGCAACCGCGCCCTGCGTGAGGCGCAGGGGGAATATATCGCCTTTCTTGACAGCGATGACCTTTGGCTGCCGGACAAGCTGGAGCGCCAGCTGGCCTTTATGAAGGAAAATGGGTATGCCTTTACCTGTACCGATTATTTTGTGATCAACCGTGACGGCTCGCTCAGCACACACGTGATCACCGCGCCGGCTCACATGGGCAGGCGTGAGATCTACCGCTATTGCTACCCCGCAACGCTGACCACGATGTACGAGCGGGCGACCATTGGCCTGATCCAGGTAGCAGACCTGAAAAAGAATAACGATTACGCCATGTGGCTACAGGCCATCGAGCAGGCCGATTGTCACCATATGCCGGCGGCACTTTCCGCTTACCGGCAGCGCGAGGGCTCGATCTCCTCGATCAGCAAGTGGCGGCTGATCCGCTACCACTATATCCTGTTTCGCCGGGGTATGGGACTGGGTGTTATTTCATCACTCTTTTGCACGGTGCGCAATCTCTTCTTCGGCGTACTGAAAAAGCTGCGCTACAAGCGCCCGATCACCAAGGGGGAGCAGCTTCCCCATCTATAGCCGAAGAGAGCCGAACACATAAGCTCTGCGGCGATGCCTTTTCGCGTCTTTTGCCGCAGCGCACCTTGCAAGGTATTACCTTGCTGCGGCTTACTGCGGCAAAATCCATCAAAAATTCATTCGCCGGAGAGTGCGAAGCAGCTTTTGCCGAGCAAATATGCGGTTAGACAAAGAAAAATTGTGCAGTCATATACGATATGGCAAGCAATTTTTCTGCCGAATTGCCGGATATTTGCCGGCCAAAAGCCTTATGGGTTCGGCTCTCTTCGACTATAAGACCAAGCACGGAGGTATTTCTCTTGAATATTGAGGTTCTTGTGGCCGCCATGAACGAGGCCGATCATTCCCTGCCGGCGCGAATGGGCATTCGCACCGATGCGCTGATCGGCAATCAGTGCGCGCACAACAAGGTAGAAGAATACACCCACGAGGGACATACCGTTCGTATTTTCTCGTTTGCCGAGCGCGGCGTGGGGCTGAACCGCAACAACACCCTGCTACGTGCGCAGGGTGATATTCTGCTATTCGCGGATGAGGACGAGACCCTTTCACCCGACTACGCCGAGCAGGTGGCGCGTGCCTTTGCTGAAAACCCACAGGCAGACGGCCTGATCTTTAACATCTGCACGGTAGGCGACGACCGTGGCCGCCGCCAGAACAAGCGCGTACGCCGCGTGCGGCTTTGGAACGCGCTGAACTACGGTGCCGTGCGCATTGCGGTGCGGCGCACCGCCATCAGCCGTGAGGGCATTACCTTTAACACCAATTTTGGCGGTGGCACACCCTTTTCGTTTGGTGAGGACAATCTGTTTATCGTGAGCATGCTGCGGCGTGGGCTGCGGCTGTACACGCACCCCTACACGGTAGCCACGGTAGACCAGGGCAGCTCCTCCTGGTTTGAGGGCTACACCGAAAAATATCTCTATGACAAGGGCGTGCTCTTCCGCGCGGTATCGCGCCGCTTGGCCGGGCTGCTGTGCTTGCAGGATCTTGTGCGCCACCCGTTTTTATACCGTAAGGCCGGGCTTTCCCTGCCGGCTGCCCTGCGCATTATGCGCCGGGGTGTACGCGGCTACAAGACCCTCCGCCCCTTTGACCCCAAGGAGACAAGCAGACAATGAAGCGCCTATTACACATCAGCATGATCGCCCCCTCCCGCGCAGCGGGTGGCGGCGGTCTTGGTATTTATCAATCCTGCCGCGCCGTGCAGGCAGCGGGCGAGGCCGATTACTGCGGCCCCCTGCCCGAGGAAAGCTGCCGTGAGCTTGCCGGCGGCTACCGCCGCCTGTTTCCGCTTTCCTACCAAAGCGGCCTGCTTGGCAAGCTGTCTGCCCTGCTGCACCTGGCGCCCTCGGGCGCTTACCCATCCTTTGCCAAGGCCAAGCGACAGCTGGCGAAGGAGCGTTATGACGTGGCCTACATTGATTCCAGCCGCCAGGGCTATGCTGCCCGCTTTGCCAAGCGGCACGGCATGCACGTGGTGATCCGCATGCACAACGTTGAGCGCGATTATTACGATAAGGCGTGTGCTCTTGCGCCCTCGCTCTTTATGCGCCTGAAATGCCTGATGTGCCGCTACCAGGAGAAAAGATCGCTGCGCTTTGCCGATACGGTGATCTTTATCACCGAGGAGGATCGCGCCAGGGCTGAGGCGCTCTACCCGCGCGAGCTTTGCGGCAAGCGCATCGTGGTAATGCCTATCTGCTTAGAGCCACCGGCCAAGCTGCCCACCCCCCGCCCGGTAGAGGGCACCTACGCCCTGATCACCGGTTCCCTGTGGTTTGGGCCGAACGTAGAGGGTATTCTTTGGTTTTTAGACGAGGTATGGCCGAAAATGGCCGAGGCGCTGCCCACCCTTTCCTTAGTGATTGCCGGGCGCGACCCGGGCAAGGCGTTACAGAAACGGCTTTCCGGGGCAACACGCGTGACCCTGGTCGATTCCCCGCCTGATATGGCACCCTACTTCCGCCATGCCGCACTCTATCTGGCACCGATCTTAGACGGTAACGGCATGAAGGTAAAGGTGGCCGAGGCACTTTCCTACGGCCTGCCCGTGATCGGTACGCCGCACGTATTTATCGGCTACCGCGACCTGCAGGGCAGCAGTGCGGTAGCCACCACACCGGCAGAATTTATCGCCAAGGCAGCAGCCTGGCTGGAAAAAGGGCACACCGAGGCAGAAAAAGAAGAAGCCTATGCTGCCTTTTGCCGCCACTATTCGATGGAAAGCGCCTGCCGCGCGGTACGTGAGGTCATAGAAACGATATGATAGAAAGCACGCTGCCAAGAGAACGGGAAAACCAATTGCTTGATTACCTTTCGGTGCTCTTTCTTTGCGTTTTTTGGGTCTTTTCCTCATTAAATTTCCCTTTCACCTCGCTGCTCTTTTTGATCGCTGCGGTCGTTTTGCGTCTGTTTGCCATCCTGCATGAGGTGCTGGACTGGCGCATTCTGGCGCCGGGCGGCGCCTTGCTGCTGTGGGTCATGGCGGGGCTGCTCTACACCCCGGATTTTTCAGAGGGCGTGCGCTTTCTTTTGCGCCTCTTGCTCTGTTTGCTGGTGGGGTATATGGCCACCCGCAGCCAAGCTTATATGCGCCTGCTGATCCCGGCTCTCTTTGCCTCCTCGCTGCTGGTGCTGGCCAGCGTATACTGGCAGCAGCTGCTGCCGGATGCCACCGTGGCGCTTTACGAGCGCATCATGCGCCAGAATGCCTACGATGCGGTGATGAACGCGCACAAGTATTTTGAAAAGCGCCCCTCCGGCATTTGCGGCTACACCTCTACCACCGGCTACCTGCTGGCGGTGCTGAGCGGCATGGCCTTTGTTCGCGCCCTTTCCCGCCTGCGGGAGCGGCGCTTCTCTCGCGCGCTGCTGTACGGCGCGGTCTTTGTTTTGTCGCTCACCGGCATTATGCTGGTCAGCAAGCGCTCGCTATTTTTGGCTACCATAGCCATCTGCGTGCTGTTTTTGCTCTTTTATTACACGCGCCGCGCCGGGCAGCGCGTGGCCATGATCGTGGTCTTGATAGCGGGTATTGCCGCCCTGTTATTCTTTATGCACCACTCCAACACACTGTCTGCCTTTTTCGACCGTCTGACCGGCGTAGAAAACGACTACTATTCCAGTGGCCGCTTAGATATCTACGCGCGCACGTGGGAGTTATTTCTGCAAAACCCACTTTTGGGGCAAGGCAGCGGCTCGTTTATCAAGCTTTACGGTGATCTTTACGACCATATGGGCGGCGGTGCGCACAACATCTATCTGCAGCTGCTTTGCGAAAACGGCGTGCCGGGGCTTTTGCTGATCGGCGGCTTTTTGGTAGCCAACCTGGTCTTTGCCATTCGTGCCCTGCGGCGCGACCGGGAAAACGACCTGCTCTGCTTCTCGGTCTACGGGCAGCTGGTCTTTCTCTTCTACGGCTTCTTTGGCAACCCGTTGTATGATGAAATTCTGCTTTGCATTTACTGCCTGCTGGCCTTTATCCCATACCTGAGAGAGGAGTCTGCCCATGCCTGACGGGATCGGTATACTGACCTATCACAGCGCCATCAATTACGGGGCGGTGCTGCAGGCCTACGCGCTGCAGCGAAGCATTGACGAAATGGGCGGCAGGGCGACCCTGCTGGATTACCGGCCGGATGCCATAGAGGATCAATACCGCATGCGCGGTTACCGAAAATGCAGCTCGCTGCGCAATTTTGGCGCCCATAACCTGAACTGCCTTTGCCGCCGCCGGCGCCGCCGCGGCTTTGCGCGCTTTTGGCGCGAGCACCTGTCTCTTTCCCCCCGCTGCACGAAGGAAACAATCGCCGCCGTGGCCGCAGACTACCGCTACCTGATCACCGGTAGTGACCAGGTGCTGAACCCCGCCTGCCACAAGGGGGATACCACCTATCTGCTGGATTTTGCCACCGGGCAACAGAAATTTGCCTATGCGGCAAGCATGGGCTCGCTTGCCGGCTTTGCCGCCTGGGGCGAGGAGCCGCTTTCCCTGCTTGCGGATTTTGCGGCGATCTCGCTGCGCGAGGGGGATGCCGCCGCCTATCTTTCCGCGCAGCTGGGGCGGGCATGCCCCCACACAGTTGACCCGGTGTGGCTGCTTTCTCCCACCGAATGGGAGAGGCTGGCCGTCTCACCACGCGAAAAGGGCGACTATATTTTTATCTACAACCTAATGAATTACCCCTATATGCGCAGCATGGCCGACAAGCTTTCGGCCAAACTGGGGCTGCCGATCGTCTCGATCAGCAAATCTATCTTAGGTGATGCTCGCTACTGCGGCACGCGCATCCGCTCTAACACCTCGCCCGAGGAATTTCTTGGCTATATTCGCGGGGCGGCCTGCGTGCTGACCGATTCCTTTCACGGCACCTCGTTCTCTATCCTGTTCGGGCGGCCTTTTTTCACGGCGCTTGACCCGGGGGAGGATAATACCAATTCCCGCCTGCTTTCCCTTTTGCAGGCAACCGGGCTTACCGACCATGCCGTGTGCCCTGGCAAGGAGCCGTTTGGCACGGGGGAGGCCGATTTTACCTCGGCCCATGCAAGGATGCAGGGGTCAATCGAGCGCTCGCGCGCTTTCTTACAAGCCATATGCCATTGATCTAAGAGCCACAGACCTTGTCTGCGGCTCTTTTTTCATAGCGTGCGCGGGCGGTGCATAAGATAGGAAAAAAGGAGAACGATCATGCCTTTTCTTTCCTATTTAGTAGAGCTGCTGACCGGCGCTATGCCGGTGGCGCTGCTGCTGCTTGGCCTGTATTTTATCCTGCGCCTGCGCTGCTTTCCCTTCTGCCACCCCTTGCGCACGGCGCGGCTGCTTTTTTCGGGCAGCGGTGCCTCGCTGCGGGCAACCTGGATGGCGCTGGCCGGCACGGTAGGGGTTGGCAACATCACCGGCGTAGCCATCGCCATCACCACGGGGGGGGCCGGTGCCGTTTTTTGGATGTGGCTTTGCTCGCTTTCCGCCATGATATTGAAGTATGCCGAGATCACCCTCTCGATGGCTGACCGCCGGCCGGATGGCCAGGGCGGCTACCAAGGGGGCACGCCCTATTCGATGCGTGTAGCCGGGCTTGCCCCGCTTGGCAGCCTGTTTGCCCTGCTTTGCTTGGGCTACACCCTACTGGTGGGTGGGGCGGTACAGGCCAACGCGGTGGCCGAATGCCTCTTTGACAGCTTTTCGCTTTCACCGGCCGTATGCGGCGGGCTGCTGGTGCTGCTTTCGCTGCCGGTCATTGCGGGGGGCGGGCAGCGCATCTCGGCGCTCACGGCACGCTTAGTGCCGCTGATGTGCTTTACCTACGTGGCCGCCACGCTGGCGGTGATCGTCTCACACCGCGCCTCGCTTCCGGGGGTAGTCGCCACCATCCTGCGTGATGCCTTTTCCCCCGCTGCCGCGGCGGGCGGTGGGCTTGGCTTTTTTTCTGCCCGCGCGATGCGGGTAGGTGCGGCACGGGGGCTGATGTCAAACGAGGGCGGATGCGGTACCTCACCCATGGCGCACGTGACGGCCGACGGGCAAACGCCCGCGCGGCAGGGGCTGTTTGGCATCTTAGAGGTGTTTGTGGATACCACCGTGATCTGCACGCTGACCGCGCTGGCGCTTCTTTCTGCCCTACCCATGCTGCCGGCCGGCCTTGGCGGTGCTTCGCTGGTGCGCCTGGCCTTTTCTTCTGTATTTGGGCAGGCAAGCGGCGCGCTGCTTTCCCTGCTGCTTTTCTTTTTTGCTTACGCCACGGTGCTGTGCCAGGCCTTTTACGCGCAGGTCTGCCTTGGCAGTCTGACGCGCGCGCGGTGGGCCGGGCGGCTGTTTCTCTTTGCCTTTGGCGCCAGCCTGCTGCTGGGGGCCATCAGCACCCCGGCCTTTGTTTGGCAGGCCTGTGACCTGCTGCTGGCGGTGATGACGATCTGCAATCTGGTGCTGCTGTGGCGGCAGCGGAACCGGATCGTTTCCCTTTCTACCGAGCTGCTGCCCGCCGGGCATAAAAAAAGCGGGGTGCTTACCAGCACCCCGCGCCCTCCAGTTTAGAAGAGACTTAGCTCTCCCAGTTGTGATACACGTTGGTTATATCATCGTTATCATCCAGCTTATCCAGCAGGTTCTGCATATTGTCAATATCATCCTGGCTTTCCAGCGCGACGTAGGTAGAGGGAACCTTCGCGCGCTCGGCAGAGGCGATCGGGTAGCCCTTGGCAGTTAGTGCCTCGCTGATGGCGTAAACGTCATCCGGCTCGGTGTAGATCTCGTAAAGATTCTCGCTGCCCTCAAAATCGGTAGCGCCGGCCTCCAGCGCATCCTCCATCAGCTTATCCTCCTCGATCTCGGCATCCTCATCGGCAACGATGATCACACCCTTTTCAGAGAAGAGGTAGGAAACGCAGCCCATCGCACCCAGGTTGCCGCCATACTTGCTGAAGAAGTGGCGCACGTCGCCCGCCGTGCGGTTTTTGGAATCTGTAGCGGCCTCTACGATCACGGCAACGCCGCCGGGGCCGTAGCCCTCGTAGGTCATTTCCTCGTATACGGCGCCATCCTTTTCGAGCGACTTTTTGATCGCGCGCTCGATATTATCGTTCGGCACGTTGTTGGCCTTTGCCTTGGCGATCAGCTCGCGCAGCTTGCTGTTGCTATTCGGGTCACCGCCGCCGGCACGAACGGCCACGGCGATCTCCTTGCCGATCTTAGTAAAGATACCGGCCTTGGCGGCATCGGTCTTTTCCTTCTTATGCTTAATGTTATTCCATTTACTATGTCCCGACATATCTCTTTCTCCTTAAATCTTCTCGGTAGTCTTCATGCAGATCAGCCCCAGCGCGCGGCCAAGCACGGTGTGCACGGCCTGCGTCATGGCAATGCGCCCGGCACGGGCACCCTCATCCTTGCAGGTGATGATCTGGCAATCGTGATAGAAGCGGTTAAAGGCCGCACACAGGTCTAACATGTAGCGCGTGACGTACGAGGGCTCGTATTCGGCAAGCGCTGCGTTAATGGTCTCTGGGAAGGTAGAAAGCGTTTTACAGAGCGCAGCCTCGGCCTCCTCCATCTCATAGGGCTTCATCTCCCCTACCACGCCTGCCTTTTCCAGAATGCTGGCGGTACGGGCGTAGGTATACTGCGCATACGGGCCGGTATTGCCGTCAAAGGAGAGCGCATCCTCTAAGACGAAATTGATATCCCGCATGCGGTTATTGGAAAGATAGTGGAACACGATGGCACCCACACCAACCGCCTCGGCAATTTCATCGGGGTTTTCGGTGTTCGGATTTTTCTCCAGCGTGATGGCGCGTGCCTTCTCGATCGCCTGGGCGAACAGATCCTTCAAAAGCACCACGTTGCCGGTTCTGGTAGCCAGCTTCGCACCGTTGATGCTGACGGTGCCGTAGGGCACGTGCACCAGGCGATCTGCCCATTCGTAGCCCATCAGCTCGATCACCTTAAACCACTGGGCAAAATGCAGGCTCTGCCCGGCAGAGGTAACGTAGATGCACTTCTCGAAATCATAGGTCTCCTTGCGGTATACCGCCGCGGCGATATCACGCGTGGGGTACAGGGTAGAGCCATCCCGCTTTAAGATCAGGCAAACGGGCATGTTGTAGGCATCCAGGTTGACGACAGAGGCACCGTCATCCAGCGTGAGCAGGTTCTTTTCACGCATGACCTCCAACTGGCGGGGCATTTTATCGGTATAGAAGCTTTCGCCGTTGTAGGAATCAAACGAGATGCCCAGCTGGCCGTAGGTCTTTTGGTATTCGCGCAGGCTGATCTCGATAAACCATTTCCACAGCGCGATATTCTCTTCGTCATGCGCCTCTAGCTTCGCAAACTCGGCACGGGCAGCATCGCCAAGCGAGGGATCCTTTTCCTCCTCAGCGTGGAAGAGGACGTACAGGCGCACCAGCTCGTCGATCTCGCCGGCTTCAACCGCCTCACGCGAGCCCCACTTGCGGTAGGCCACGATCAGCTTACCAAACTGCGTACCCCAGTCACCCAGGTGGTTGATGCCAATGCAATGGTAGCCGGCAAACTCATGCAGCAGCTTTAAGGAATGGCCGATGACCGTGGTGCCCAGGTGGCCGATATGGAAGGGCTTGGCCACGTTGGGGGAGGAATAGTCCAGCACCACCGTTTTCCCCTCACCCGTGCGGGGGGAGCCGTACATATCCCCTTCGGCCAAGATGGTACCGATCACGCGGGCAGAAAAGGCGGCACGGTCAACAAAAAAGTTCAGATAACCGCCGGCCACCTCGGTGCGGGCGATCTCAGGGCAGGAAAAGCTGCCGCCAAGCGCTGCGGCAATTTGCGGCGGTGCGGCACGCAGCACACGGCTGAGCTTAAAGCAAGGAAGCGCCAGGTCGCCCATGGCGGCATCCGGCGGGTACTCAAGCATCGTAGCGATCTCATCTGCCGTTAAGGAAACGGCGGGGAAACAGGAACCGGCAGCGGCGGCAAGCGCCTCGGCGGTCTTTTTCTTCAACGTAAGCATACCTACTCCTTTTTCTTCGATACACAATTAACTAACTATATCATTATATACGAAAGGAAGAGATTTTGCAAGCCCTATTGTACATTTTTTCACATTCTTCTTAATTTTTGCAAAAAGCAGTACCGAGAGCGCTTGCTCTCGGTACCTATGTATTATTTCTGATCGCTCGGGCGGCGGAAGGCAATGGTCTGATGCACCAGCTTCAGCGTAGCGCCCTTCATACGGCTGGCGTTCATAAAGCCAGCAGCACGCGCCCGCTCAAACCAAGCAAGGGCAGCATCCTCATCCATGGGAACACCAAAACCGAATTCATAGTGGCAGCCCAAGGCGCACATGGCGCGGGGGTTGCCCAGCTGGGCCGCGATACGGCGGAAGCGAAGCGCCTCACCTGCGTTCTCCGGCCCGCGTGCCAGCATGGCGGCAGAGGCAGCGTAGATCTTTTGTGCGATCTTCTTCTTGCGGCGCTCTTTATTTTCATCCAGCACCTCCTGTGCCTGGGCAACGCCGTGGCGCAGGGCGCGGTGCAGATAATCGTTTGCCTTTTTGTAGCTGTACGGCAGGCCGCCCTCGCCGCGCAGGTAGCAGAAGGCCAGATTCAGCTCGGCAATGCCGCTTTCCTGGTCGGCTGCCTTTTGGTAGTAGCGAACGGCAAGACGGTCGTTCTTTTCGCAGCCCTGGCCCTGCTGGTAGCAATAGCCCAGGTTGCATTGCGCACCGCGGTGGCCACACTCGGCTGCAATGGTGTAGAAGCGCACGGCATCCTCATACTTGCCCTTTTCATAGGCGTTGACGCCGTAGTTATACAGCTCGGTCATATCGGCGCGGATGCTGTTGATCTTTTCCATCGCCTCGCCATAGCCCTGCAGGGCAGACCGTTCATACCACTTCATGGCCTCGGGCATGTTACGATCGACCAGCTGGGCATCAAAATAGCAGTTACCAACCACATACTGGGCACGGGCATGGCCGTTCTCGGCAGCGGTGAGATAGCAGGAGAAGGCCTTTGCCTCATCTGCCTGTACACCACGGCCGTAGCGATAGCAATCACCTAGGTTCAGCCAGGCCATCTGGTAGCCACCCTTGGCAGCCAGATCGTACCAGACAACGGCGGCCTTTTCATCCTGCGGCACACCGTGGCCACGCTCAAGGCATACGCCCAGATTATTCTGTGCACGGGCAAAGCCATCCTTGGCTGCCAGGCTGTACATCAATGCGGCAACGGCATACTTGCCCTCTTTATAAGCGCGGAAGCCAAGCTCAAAGCGATCCTCGTTGCGGTTCTTGATCTCAATGCGAGGCGGCACCTCAGAGAACACGCCGTCCAGCCCGCGGATCAGCTTATCGGCGGCGGTAATGCCACCGTTATAGGCGATCTCGGCATAGTATTTTTCATGGGCAGGGTTCTTCTTAACGCCACGCCCCTCGTGATACAGCTCGGCCAGGCTATAGGCGGCCTCGAAGCTGCCCACCTCGGTAGCGGCGGTATACCAATAGGCAGCGCGGATCGGGTTTGCCGGGATCCCCTCGCCATGGTTATAGCAATCGGCCAGGTAGCAGCGCGCCATGGGCACACCCAGCTCGGCCGCTACGCGCAGCCAGAAATAGGCGTGGTCTGCCTCCGGCGTATCATAGTGCCGGTCACGCAGCAGAATGGCCAGGCGGAAAGCGGCATCGGCATGCCCCTGCTCGGCTGCCAGGCGGTAATAGACCGCCGCAAGCGAAACGCTGGGCGGAACGCCCTTCCCTTCCTCATAGCACTCGCCCAAGCGGTACTCGGCCGGTGCATAGCCGTATTCGGCAGCAGCCAGATAGGCCTGCATCTTGACAACAGGATCCTCGCTCGGCAGCGCCTCGGCCATGGTATACATTCTTTCAATCTCGTCGGCCGGCAGGGTACAATCCTGTAGGCAGAAGGGACATTGCTTGATATTGCCCGCGCAGTGCCATTCACTGCCGCACTTTTTACACTTCATCTGTTTACCCCCGAAAAGGTCTATTCTTCTATTATTATTGTAACACGAAAATGCGGTTTGTCAAGTGCTTTTTCGTGAATAAAGCGCACAGGCGGGGATTTTCCCCGCCTGTTTTTCTTCAAAATTAATGGGTGACCGCAGCACCGAAGGGAGCGATGGCAAGCCCGGCCAGCTTAAAGCACTGCAAGCCGAAGGGGATGCCGATGATGGTAATGCACCACAGCGCACCAAGCAGCACGTAGCCGACGGCCAGCTCTAAGCCGCCGAAAAGCAGCCAGATGAGATTGGCGATAGGGTGAGAAGAAAAGCGGGTAACCGTCTTCTTGCCAAACGGGAAGAGCGAAAGACCGGCAAACTTAAAGCATTGCAGGCCAAAGGGGATACCGATGATGGTAATGCACCATATAACCCCCAAAAACAGCCAGGAAAGGGCGGTGGTCAGGCCGGTCAAAAGGAACCAAAGAATATTGCCTATCAATTTCATACTGCTACCTCCAAAGATGAATATGGCACCTTCATTATACGATATGCGCCCAAGATGTGTCAAGCATTTTCTCAAAAAAGATACTTGACAGCACCGCCGCCGTGTGTTATAATGCCAATGTAAGACGATTTTTGCCCGGCCGTTTGATGGAAACGGGCTTTTTTTGCGGCCGTGAAAGGAGAATTGTATGAAATATGATGTAGTCATTATCGGTGCCGGCCCCGGCGGTATTTTCTCTGCCTATGAGCTGACAAGGGATCGCACCGACCTGAAGATCGCCGTGGTAGAGATGGGCAACCCGCTTGAAAAAAGAAAGTGCCCGATCGACGGAAAGAAGGTAAAGGCCTGCATCGGCTGCAAGAGCTGCGCCATCATGAGCGGCTTTGGCGGTGCCGGCGCCTTTTCAGACGGCAAATATAACATTACCAACCAGTTTGGCGGCACGCTGTACGAATACGTAGGGCGTGAAGAGGCCACCGCGCTGATGCAGTACGTAGACGAGATCAACCTGGCCTTTGGCGGCGAGGGCACGCACCTGTATTCTACCGCCAACACCAAGATCAAAAAGACCTGCTTAGAAAACGGCCTGCACCTGTTAGACGCGCAGGTGCGCCACCTGGGCACGGACATCAACTACGTGGTGCTGCAGAACCTATATGAGCGGCTGCGTGAGCGTGTGGACTTTTTCTTCAACACGGCGGTGAAGTCTATTCAGGCCATTGACGGTGGGTACGAGCTGCAGACCGAAAACGAGAGCCTGACCTGCACGCGCTGCATCGTTTCGGTAGGGCGCAGCGGCAGTAAGTGGATGGAGCAGGTGTGCACCGCGCTGCACATTCCCACCCGCTCGAATCGGGTGGATATCGGCGTGCGCGTAGAACTGCCGGCAGAGGTGTTTTCACATCTGACAGACGAGCTGTACGAAAGCAAGATCGTATACCGCACCGAAAAGTTTGAGGATCTGGTGCGCACCTTCTGCATGAACCCGCACGGCGTGGTGGTGAATGAAAACACCAACGGCATCGTGACGGTCAACGGCCACAGCTATGAGGATAAGCGCCTGCACACCGAGAATACCAACTTTGCCCTACTGGTCAGCAAGCATTTTTCCGAGCCCTTTCGCGATAGCAACGGCTACGGCGAGAGCATTGCCCGCCTTTCTAACATGCTGGGCGGCGGCGTGATCGTGCAGCGCTTTGGCGACCTGATGCGTGGCCGCCGCAGCACTCCCAGCCGCATTGCCGAAAACTACGTGCATCCTACCCTGGCGGCCACCCCCGGTGACCTGAGCCTGGTAATACCCAAGCGCATCTTAGACGGCATTATTGAAATGATCTGCGCGCTGGATAAGATCGCCCCCGGCACGGCCAACGACGATACCCTGCTGTACGGCGTAGAGGTGAAGTTCTACAATATGGAGGTGGCACTTGCAAAGAATCTAGAGACCACCTGCCCCGGTCTGTACGTGATCGGCGATGGCTCGGGCGTGACCCATTCGCTTTCGCACGCCTCGGCCAGCGGCGTGTACGTAGCACGCGATATTTTGGCGAAGATATAAGAGAAAAAACAAAGCCCTCGGCATAGGCGTTGTGTTCCTAAGGACAGTTTTTGAAATTCAATAGAATATGTCACCTACCGACAGGAAAAGGACGAAGAGATATAAAACTCCTCGTCCTCTTTTCTTTTCAGACCCTGCATTTGTAGATACAAATACTTCTATGTAGACTAATTTACAAATTTATGATATAATATTTTCAATAATCTTGTCAGCAAACTGAGAAATGCCACACTATATGGGTGAAAGGAGGCGAGAAAATGCAGGAAACGAACAAAATGCGCGATCAACTAATCAATGAGTTTGCCGAGAACTATATGGAAAAGCTGTTTTATTTCTGTTTGAAAAAGACGGGAAGCCATATCGAAGCTGAAGATTTGACGCAAGATGTAGCACTCCAGATCATCACGGCTTTAAATAAAGGAACTATTCCTACAAGCTTTTCAGCGTGGATTTGGCAGATCGCGCGCAACCGTTATTCCGTATGGGCAAAAGAAAAGCACAATCGAAACGAATCGGTAACCGGTTCCGATATTGGCGATTATGAAATCGAGGATGAAAGCGAAAATATCCTTGATGAAATGATACATACAGAGCAAATGGCTCTGCTTCGGCGTGAGCTGGCGTTCATCAAAAGTGATTATCGCAATATCGACGTTGCCTATTACATAGAAAATAAGAGCGTTCGTGACATTGCAGCATCGCTTTCTATTTCGATCAGCGCGGTTCAGCAAAGACTTCACCGTGCAAGAATCATATTGAAAGAAGGTATTGATATGGCAAGAGAATTTGGAAAACGCAGTTATAATCCCGAGCAAATAGCTTTTGTTCAAAGCGGCAGAGATGGCAAAAAAGGACAGCCTTGGTCTATTATCACACATTTGTTATATAAAAATATTTTTCTTGAGACATATGAAAATCCTCAAACCGCCGAGGAACTGGCACTTGAATTGGGCATAGCTTTGCCTTATATGGAAGATGAACTTGAATTTTTGACCCGTGAACAGCTACTTGATAAAAACGAAAATAAATATCAAACAGCATTTAAAATAATCAGCAAAGAGGATCAGCGCAAAAAACACGATAATAACAAGAAAATTCAGAAGCCGATGACTGACAAAATTTGTGAACTGATCGACACTTATATCGTTGAGGATGGCTCGAAAGTAAATTGTGCTTATGTGGGATATGAAGCGGCTAAATGGGCGTTAATTGTACGTACATTTGATTGGTTGCAGTGGTCAGCAAATACAGCAAATAACACTTCGGTAGAATATAGAAGCACCTATCCCACGCGTCCCGATGACGGTGCTTGGATATTGACCGGATACGAAAACATTGATTGGAAAAAGCCCGATTTTGTTGGAGAACATGGATATCTTTCACATGATAAAAACGAAGTAAAAAAGGATATAGAGTTCGGTCAATTCAAGTTTATGTTCAAAAATATTCACGAAAAAACTCCTGCACACTTAAACTGGCCAGAGGCATACACGTTATGGTTGGTTTGTAGCGGACGTACTGAAGCGTGTGAGAAATCATATCTTGAAAAGCTACTTGAATACGGCTATCTAAAAAAAGATGACGCTATCCTTCCCAATGTTGTAATTTTTGATAGAAATGCAGAAAAAACGTATAATGAGCAATTAACCGAGAAGCTGACATCATTGAGGGATGATATTTACAGCTTGTTCAAGCAGGCTCCTGATATCGAAAGAGGCTATATTGTTGAGCAGGCTATACTTGATGGATGGCTTAAATACGATGACAATACAAGCAAAACTATTGGAGCATATATTTATCTTTAAAAAGCATAGTATAAACACACCGCCGAAAGTAACCGTTTGGCTACTCTCGGCGGTCTCTTTTTATCTTGC
>JAZQVK010000004.1:0-2021 GCA_045631765.1 Eubacteriales bacterium | reverse complement strand
CCTGTGCCTTCAGCACTTCGTAGCGGTGCTCACGCTGGGCACCGGTGGTGATCTCAACACCGCGCCAGATCAGGTCGTAGCCCTGGGGCACGCCGTTTTCATCACGCATGTGGTAGAAGGCGCGCTCTTTCGCGTCATAGTCAATGACGAAAAGGAACTCGTGGTCATACTTTTCCTTAGCGAAGCGGGCGCAAAGGCGCTCGGCATCGGTGGTCAGGTCGCCGTGCATGGATTCGGGAACCGAGTAGCCATAGCGTTCCTCAAGCTCCTTGTAAAGATCCTTCAGCTTGATGACCGGGAAGGGCGTGGTGGGCACGTTTACAGCGTATTCCTCACCGTACAGGCGAACGATCTCGTCACCGTGTGCCTCCTTGACCTTGGCCAGGGCGTAGGTCAGCAGCTCCTCCTCCATCTTCATAACGTCATACATCGAGTCGATATACGAGAACTCCAGGTCGAAGCCGGAGAATTCGGTAGCGTGCTTATTGGTATAGGATTTTTCAGCACGGAAGACCGGCCCGGTCTCAAAGATACGCTCAAGACCTGCAGCCATCGCCATCTGCTTATAGAACTGGGGCGACTGCGCGAGATAGGCATTGGTATCGAAATACTTGACCTCAAACACGTCAGAGCCGGATTCAGAGGCGGCGCCGATCAGCTTCGGCGTATGGATCTCAACAAACTTCTTTTCCAGCAAAAATTCGCGCAGGGCGCTGACCAGCGTGGTCTGCACCTTGATCATCAGCTGATTTTCCTCACGGCGGAGGTCGATCCAGCGGTAGTCCATGCGTGCTTCGATCTCAGAATCGTTCTGGATCGGCAGCGCCTCAGCCAGCGACTCGATCGTGATGCTCTCGGCCATCATCTCTCTGCCACCGAGGCGCACAGAGGGGTTTTCCTTTACCGTACCAACAACCGACAAAACCGAATGCGGCGTTACGGTAGCGATCTCGGGAATGGTAGCCTTATCAACGGTAACCTGAATTTTGCCGGTGGTATCGCGCAGAACAACGAAGGCACCCCACTTCATTTGGCGGATAGTGTCTACAAAGCCCGAGGCACGGCTGACCTGATCGGCAGGCAGGTTGGCAATATATGTTCTTTCCATGGAAAAAATCCTTTCTTTTTCGACTTTAATACTCGTATTATACTATAAAAAACACCGTCTGTCAAGTTTTTGCAAGCGCTTTTTGCTTCTCTTCTGCTACCAGGCGGTCTAAATACGCGACCCATTTGACTGCAATGCGCGTATCCGGCTGCGGGAAGATATAAACCAGCTTGTTGTTATGATAGATATCAAAGTGCTTGCCGACCGTGGTGGGGAAAGCGGTGATATCGACCGTGCGGCGAGAGACCGAGATCGGCTGGCCAAACAGCGTACCCTCTAAGGTAAAGGTCTCGCGATCCATGCGCACGTGCGCGTGACCGGCATTTTCATCCATATTCCCTTTTTCGTTCACGGCACCTAAAACGGCATCGGTCTCCAGCACGTCGCAAGCAAGGTCAACCTGCCCGATCTGCCAATCGTACCAATTGAGAATGGTATGAAACGGCACGCCGTGCATGCGGTAGCGGGCATCCAGCCGCGCGCGCATGCCGCAGGTACAGAGGATGTGATCCCCTTCGGTGCGCAGGGTAAGCTCTCGCTCACAGGATGGGCAGCGATACAGAATACCGTCCAGCCCCTCGGCCATGCCGTCTGCACGGTAGCTGACACCGGCCATGGCGGCGGCATCATCATGCCGGATAGCACTTTGCATGCGCTCTTCGATGGTGGCAAGCGGTAGTGCCTTGACCTCCTCTGCCGTCATCAGCTTTTCGGCCGCCAGACGGATGCTGCCGCGGCGAGGCTGCTTTGCCCATTTTGGAAAGGTGAGCGAGGCGCCGTTTGCCGTGACCACGTAGATATCAAAGCCCAGCTTTTTGGCCAGGGTGGCGCTGCCCTCTGTCAGGGAGCCGGTGCGGCCGTTGCAGGTCAAGCGCCCCTCCGGGAACAGGACGATGGTGTTCCCCTCCTTGGC
>JAZQVK010000003.1:0-3557 GCA_045631765.1 Eubacteriales bacterium | reverse complement strand
CCGCTTGGCGCTTTTGTGAGGTGTGGCGCATGGATAAAGGGAATCTCGTCCGGCCGCTCCTGCGGGTAGAGTAGCTTGGTTTGGTCGGTAAAGGCACCGTCCTTCAGCAGGTCGGCAAACGTGTTGCCCTTTGCCGTTGCGTGAAAGAGGACCTCCTCGGCCTCATGGCAGTCGCCCTCGCCCGGGTTGAATTCATCTGTAAATTGCGGGGGCTTCGGGTGGGTGATGCCTACCATATGATAGGAATCGTGATGCTTGATCAGGCTGAAATCGTTGGCCACCCACGTTTCGTAATGTGTGCCGGGGGTGAAATGTGTGGTCTCGCGACCTTGATAAACGTCACCTTGCGGATGATATATGGTAACGTATTCGCCATTTAGGCGTGGGGCTGGTATTCTTTCCATAGTGGCACCTCCTTTTTTTGATTATACCATGCATCTCGCCGAAATACAAGAGAAAATTTTAGAAAGCAGCCGCCCTTTTGTGACAGATTTTTAAGCATCTGTTTTGTATAATGCAAAAGAAAGGTGGTGCCGTATGCAGCAGGTCGTATATGGAGACGTTTTATTCTTGGTCAACTTCAGTATAGACTTTCTGGTTTTATTTGCAGCGGGATGGTTTTTACACATCAAGCGCAGGCCGTTTCGCCTGGTGCTTGCGGCACTTGTTGGCGGTATTTACGGCGTGATGATCCTGCTGCCGGCGCTTTCCTGGTGGTGGACGCTGGTGGTGCATTGCTTGATGGCATTTTGTCTATGTGTAATCGCGTATGCACCGGTAGGAAGAAGAATGCTGCTGAGCCTGTTTCTTTCCTTTTTTGGTGCGGCCCTGCTGCTTGGCGGCATATTGACCTCGTTTTACAGCTTCCTTTCGGCCTTTTTTGAAGCAAGCAGCACTAACGTGATCAATAGTGAAAAAAAGGCCGAGATGTTTCTTTTGTATGCGGCCATCAGCGCGATCGTGCTGTTTGTTTGCGGGCGAATCCTTTCTCAAAGAAGAAGCAAGCGGGAGATCATGGTAGAGATCTGGGTGGGGGATAAAGCCATCACCGTATGTGCCTTGGTCGATAGCGGTAATTTGTTGGCGGATCCGCTCACGGGTAAGCCGGTCATCCTGCTGCGTGAGCAGGAGGCATTGGCCGTTATACCACCGCAGGTGTTTGCTTTTGCGCACCAAAATATGGATGAAAGCAGGCTGCCGCTACACCTGCGCCGCAGGGTGCGTGTGGTGCTTGCAAACGGCGCGGTAGGAAAGCAGATGCTGGTTGGCTATTTGCCGGATGATGTGTATTTGTATGGCAAGGATTGCGAAAAAAACAAATACGCCGTAGACGTGATATTGGCCATTGCGGAGCATGAGATTAAGGATTTTGCAGGGTATGGTGGCCTGGTGCCCGCCTCTCTGTGTTAGGAGGAGATCGTTGTGTTGACTTGGTTGAAAAGAATTTTTACGCGTCTTTTCCGGCGCCGCTCGTGGGGGCAGATCTATTACATCAACGGGCCGGATGTATTACCGGCACCGCTTGAGCGCGAGGAAGAAGAGGCGATATTGGCCGCCTTGGCCAATGACGAGAGCAAGCGCGCGGTCTTGATCGAGCATAACCTGCGCCTGGTCGTTTTTATAGCCAAGAAGTTTGAAAGCACCGGCATTGGCATTGAGGATCTGATATCGATCGGCACGATGGGACTGATGAAGGCAATCAACACCTTTCGGAAGGATAAAAATATTAAGCTGGCTACCTACGCCTCGCGCTGCATTGAAAATGAGATCTTGATGTATATTCGCAAAACCGGCGCGCAGCGGCGGGAAATTTCGTTCGACGAGCCGCTGAACGTGGACTGGGATGGAAACGAGCTGCTTCTTTCCGACATTCTTGGCAGCGATGCGGATGCAGTCTGCAAAGATATTGAGGAGCTGGAGGAGAGAAAGCTGGTTCGTTCGCTCGTTGCGGCGCTTGACGAGCGCGAGCGCGTGATCATCGAGATGCGGTACGGGATGCGTGACGGCAGGGAAATGACACAGAAAGAGGTGGCGGATAGCTTGGGTATATCACAATCCTACATTTCAAGGCTTGAAAAAAAGATCATTTCCGACCTGAAAAAGCAAATATTGCAAAAAATATAAGTTTTTTTGAAAAAAGACTTGCAATTTTACAAAAATGCTGTTATAATAAAGTGTACTGCATTTAAGCATGGCAAATACTATGTGAAGAAGGTGTAAAAAATGAAAGCAGGAATTCATCCCGAGTATAAGGAAGCAACGATCAAGTGCGCTTGTGGCGCTACCGTTGTTACCCGTTCCGTAAAGGGCGACATGAACGTTGAAATTTGCTCCAACTGTCATCCTTTCTATACCGGCAAGCAGAAGCTGGTGGATGCTGGCGGACGCGTTGATAAGTTCAAGAAGCGTCTTGCAATGAGCAAATAATTTGGTTACCTAAAAAAAGAGGACGCAGCCTGCGTCCTCTTTTTCTTCCAAAAGGAGATTGATATGGCTGAACACGCAAATATTGAGCAGCGCGCGATCTTGGTTGGCATCGCGCCCGATCAAGCCGGGCTTGCCGAATGCCACGTAAGCCTTGACGAGCTGGAGCGCTTGCTGGATACCGCCGGTGGCGAGGCCTTTGCGCGCCTGGTTCAGGTTCGTGCCGCCTATAATGCGCGCACCTGCATCGGCAGCGGCAAGGTGGCTGAGCTTGGGGAACTTTGTCAAAAAGAAGATATTCATTTGGCGGTGTTTGATTTTGATCTTTCACCCTCTCAGATCCGCAACCTAGAGGATGATCTTGGCGACGTGCGCGTCATCGACCGCAGCATGCTGATCTTAGATATCTTTGCGCTGCACGCCACCAGCGGAGAGGGTAAGCTGCAGGTTGAGCTGGCACAGCTGAAATATACCGCGCCGCGCCTAACCGGGCACGGCACCGAGCTTTCTCGTCTTGGCGGTACCATTGGCACGCGTGGCCCCGGCGAAACGCAGTTAGAAAGTGACCGCCGACATATGAAGCGGCGTATTGATGCCTTAGAAGCACAGCTGGCGGAAATGGAGAGCACGCGCGCTACCATGCGTGCGGCACGTGATCGCTCCGGTATTCCAAAGGTAGCGATCGTTGGTTACACCAATGCCGGCAAATCCACCCTGTTGAACTATTTGACCAACGCCGGCGTGCTATCAGAGGACAAGCTTTTTGCTACGTTGGACCCCACGACCAGGCGCTTGGAGTTAGAGGATGGTGAAAGCCTGCTGCTAACGGATACGGTCGGTTTTATTCGTAAGCTGCCCCACCATCTCATCAAGGCGTTTCGCTCTACGCTTGAGGAGGCTGCCTATGCGGATATTTTGCTGGTGCTGATCGACGCGACTGACCCGGAGGGGGAGGCGCATCTGGCGGTTACCGAGCAGCTGCTTGAGGAGCTTGGTGCCGGTGAAAAACCCACCCTGTACGTGTTTAATAAATGCGATTGTGTTCCTGAACTGATGAACGCTTCGCAGGAGCGCGAGAATACCGTTTATATATCCGCAAGAACAGGCTACGGTGTAGACGGGCTGCTTGAGCG
>JAZQVK010000002.1:0-14149 GCA_045631765.1 Eubacteriales bacterium | reverse complement strand
TTGTAAAATAAAGAAAAACGGGAGATTTATCATCTCCCGTTTCCTGGTCTGAGTGACAAGACTTGAACTTGCGGCCTCTACCACCCCAAGGTAGCGCGCTACCAACTGCGCCACACCCAGATGCTGTCTTTCAAGCACCTCTGTATTATAGCACAATCGTTTTGAGAAGTCAAGGGGTTTCTTAAAAATCTTTTTGAAAATTGTCGTGTAAATGTTGGAGGGAGTTCAAGGTGAAAAAAGGTGGAAGTTGTTTGATACTTTTTTTATGTGTAGAAAGTGAATTCTTTGTTCTAAAAATATAATAAAACAAAGAAATAAACGTCAAGTTTTATCCGAAAACGAACTTTATGGGCGTGAAAATGTGTTTATTTTGAATAATTAAACATTAAAAAGCGCAGTCAATAAAGAAAAAGGAAAAAATGTGAAATGTCATTTCCTTTTTTAGTGCCAACATGGAAAAACATGGTAAAATTTTATTTTACCCCAGGCTGCAGAAAAAAATGATAGCAAGGAGGCATGTGGTATAATAGAGTAGTGCTGTAAATGGCAACAAATTTCAGAATGTAGGAGACAATGGCACATGGTAACGCTTGGACACGAAGAAGTATTGATGATGGAGCAGTCACGCGAAAGGGTGCTCAAAGAAGCATATGCTTCGATGCCAGAGGTGGGAGGGATGGTTTGCTATCGTTTGACGGCAGCAGATGGCGCATCCAGAATCACGTTTGGCACTGGCTGCCGTCAGATTTTCAATTTGACAATCGAAATTTGTGCAGAAGAGGATATTTTAGAGCAATGCAAGCTTACCGATATTGCCAGAGATGAAGCATCCGCCTTGAATATCATGGCAAAAATGGCAACCGGACAAGTGACTCCGTGCACAGCACATGAGATCATAGAAGAGCTGCTGATGGAAAAATAAGGGCTTTTGCGCTTTTTTTTCAGAAGATATTTACAACACGGAAAAAATGTGCTATAATAATATGAACGTATGTCGACATGTGGAGTGATTTTTCCAAAAACGTGCGGCATACAGGAGGATAACGTATGAAATGCCCGTGTTGCGCCTCGCCTGACAGCCGGGTGCTGGATAGTCGCCCCGCTAACGAAGGGGCCAGCATCAAGCGCCGCCGTGAATGTCCGGCCTGTGGAAAGCGCTTTACGACATATGAGATCGTGGATTCTGTTCCGATCGTGGTTGTAAAAAAGGATGGCTCACATGAGTTCTTTGACGAGCGAAAGCTGGAGGGCGGCATTATGCGTGCCTGCCAAAAGCGGCCGGTGGATGCCGGCAAGATCGTTGCTGAGATCGTGGCCGAGTTGAATAATGGTCTGATTTCGGAAATATCTACCAAAGAGATCGGTGAGCGCGTGATGGAGAAGCTTCGCGCAAGAGACGAGGTCTCTTACGTTCGCTTTGCCTCTGTGTACCGCGAGTTTAAGGACGTAGACACCTTCCTTGCCGAGCTGAACAGTATGATCCGCGCGCGCTCGCGCCGTGGCAGCAAGGCTGAAAAGACCGGGGAGGGAGCACAATGATCAAAAGCATGACCGCCTTTGGCCGCGCTACGGTAAAGGGCGAGGATAAGGACATTACCGTTGAGCTTCGTTCGGTGAACAGCCGCTATTTCGATTGTACCGTACGTCTGCCGCGTACGCATACGTTTCTTGAGGAAAAGGTGAAGGCTTACGTGCAGCAGAATGCCGTTTCCCGTGCGAAGGTAGACGTTTCGGTCTCCTTTGACCACCACGGTGGTGAGCTGGGTACGCTGCAGCCGGATATGAAGCTGGCCGGGGAATACGTAGCCGCCCTGCGGAAAATGCAAGACGAGCTTGGCCTCGTAGACGATATTACCGTTATGCGGGTGGCTGAGAACCGCGACCTGTTTACCTATACGCGCCCCGAAGAGGATGCCGAGGCTGAGTGGGCTCGCGTTCGCGAGGTGTTGGCCACCGCCATTACAGGCTACGTTGCCATGCGTGAGGCGGAGGGGCAGAAGACCGAGGCTGATATTCGTGAAAAGCTGGCAAACGTTTCCTCCTTTGCGCATAATGTTGGCGAGATCTCCCGCACTGACGTTGTTGGCTATCGCGATAAGCTGGAAGCGCGCTTGCGCGCGCTGCTTGCGGAGCATGATGTGGTGCCGGATGAGGCAAGATTACTGACAGAATGTGCCGTGTTCGCCGATAAGATCGCCATCGACGAGGAGTTGGCACGGCTGGAAAGCCATTTTTCCGCCTTTGACGATATCTGCCGCTCGGGCGAGCCTGCCGGGCGCAAGCTGGATTTCTTAATGCAGGAAATGAACAGAGAGACCAATACCATAGGTTCTAAGGCTAATAACGCCCGCATTGCCCGCCTGGTGGTGGATATGAAATGCGAGCTTGAAAAGATTCGCGAGCAGATACAGAATATCGAGTGAGGAATACGATATGAAGTTCATCAACATTGGCTTTGGCAATATGGTGGCTGCCAACCGCGTGATCGCGCTGGCCAGCCCGGATTCCGCCCCCATCAAGCGCCTGGTGCAGGACGCGAAGGACGATGGGCGTGTTATTGACGTGACCTGCGGCAGACGAACGCGCGCCGTCATCATTACCGATAGTGAGCACGTGCTGCTTTCTGCTATTCAGACAGAGACGATTTCCAACCGCCTTGGCGATTCTGCCGCCGCAAGCGACGACGAGGATCTGCCCGAGGAAGAATAATTACGATAAAAACAGGAGATACTGCCATGATTAAACCTACCATTTCTGAACTGACCCATGAGGAGATCAATCGCTACGAGCTGGTGATCGCGATCGCCAAATGCGCTCGCCGCGTAACCGACGAATACGTTGAGCAGAGAGAGCGTGCCGACCGTATGATCGCCAACCGCGAGACCGATAAGCCGCTTGCTGCCCTGATCAGCAAGGAGCACCGCGATGAAAAGGCCGTTAAGACGGCTATCAACCGTTTTTACGATGGCCGCTATCAAGTAGTTTTGCCGACAGAAGAGGCTTGATCATTCTCGATAAAGGGGCCATGCTATGATTGCCAGATACGTTGGCGTCCATTTGCTGGAGGCGCCCTATCAGATCGACCGGGAATATACGTATTATCTGCCGCCCGTGCTTGCTGATGAGGTACGGGTGGGCAGCCTGGTGGCCGTTCCGTTCGGGGGGGCCAACCGCCGCGCTTATGCGTTGGTGGTCTCGCTTTCTGAGGAGAGCGGGCTTGAGAAGGTAAAGCCTGTGATGGCCGTGATGCCCGAGCGCTTCGCCCTTTCTGAGGAGCAGCGTGGGCTTTGCTTTTTTTTGAAGGAACACACGCTGTGCTCGGTTGGTGATGCGGTTCGCTGCTTACTACCGGGGACGGCTTTTTCTGCTATTCGGGAGTTTTATACGCCGGGTAACGGCCACCTGCCGGCGGATCTTGCCGAGAAAGGGGCCTGCCTGCTGGTGGCACGTGAGGGGCGCGTAGAGGTAGACGTGCTGCGTGCGACCTGCGACCTGTCTGCGGCTGCTCTGCAACGCTTGGTTGACGAGGGATATCTGACGAGAAGCTATCTGCTGCGGGAAGAAAAGGGGAAGACCGAAAAGGTCATTCACGCTGCCGTGCCGGAGGACGAGCTGCTGGCTCTGTTGGATGGGCCGAAGAAGCATCTGCGCAGCGAGGCGCACGAGCGTATTCTGCGTGCTATCTTGGCCGAGGAGAATATACGCCGCACCGACCTGTGCGAGATCACCCATACGAGCACGGCACAGGTCAATGCGCTGGTCAAGCGTGGGCTGCTTGCCGAGGAGGAGGCGCCCGTTCTGCGTGACCCGTATGCCAACGTTAAGCGCGGGCAGGATCGCTCGCCAATTCTTCTCAGCCGTGCGCAGGGTGAGGCCTACGCGCGCTTAGAGGAGCTGCTGCTTGAAGAAAATCCCCGTGCGGCACTGCTGCACGGCGTGACCGGCAGCGGCAAGACCAAGGTGATGATGAAGCTGATCGATCGTACGATCGCCGCGAAGAAAAGCGCGATACTGATGGTGCCCGAGATCGCCCTCACGCCGCAAACGGTTGGTATTTTTTGTGCCCGGTACGGCGATCGCGTAGCGGTGATCCATTCCTCACTCGGCGACGGTGAGCGTTTTGACGCTTGGCAGAGGATTGCCGCGGGCGAGATCGATCTGGTGATCGGCACGCGCTCTGCCGTCTTTGCGCCGCTTTGCAATCTCGGCCTGATCGTAATGGACGAGGAGCACGAGCATACCTATAAATCTGAAAGTGACCCCAAGTATCACGCAAGAGACGTGGCCGCCTACCGTTGCGGCGCGCATAACGCGCTGCTGCTACTGGCATCGGCTACGCCATCGTTAGAAAGCTACTATAAGGCAGAGCGGGGGCAATACACGCTGGTGCCGCTTCGTGAGCGATACGGCGGCGTGCCGCTGCCACAGGCCGAGATCGTGGACATGCGAGAGGAATTGCGTGCCGGTAATCGTTCTTCCGTCAGCCGGCGACTGCAAGAGCTGTTAGAAGAGGCTGTTTCGCGTGATGAGCAGGCCATTCTGTTTCTCAATCGGCGCGGCTTTCACACCTCTATCAGCTGTAAAAGCTGTGGCGAGCCGCTTACCTGTCCGCACTGCAGCATTGCGCTGACCCATCATGCCGATCGGCATGGCGGCGGGCTATTGTGCCATTGTTGTGGCTATCGCGCAGCTATGCCGCGCACCTGTCCTTCCTGCGAAAGTGACCAGCTATCCTTTGTGGGCTTCGGCACGCAACGGGCAGAAGGGGAGGTTGCCGCCTGTCTGCCAGAGGTGCGCGTGATGCGTATGGATGCAGATACCACCACCGGCAAGCAGTCCTACGATCGCCTGCTGGACGGCTTTCGTCGTGGCGAGGCCGACGTTTTGCTTGGCACGCAAATGGTTACCAAGGGGCATGATTTTTCCCGCGTTAGCCTCTCGGGCGTGATGCTGGCAGATACCTCACTTTACGTAAACGATTTTCGCGCGTCAGAGCGGACCTTTGCACAGCTGACACAGGTGATTGGCCGTGCCGGCCGCGCTGACGTGCCCGGCCGCGCCATTATACAAACCTATACCCCGCATAATGAAACGATCCGCCTTGCCTGCTTGCAGGATTACGAGAGCTTTTACCGCTCAGAGATCGAGCTGCGCCGCTCGCTCTCCTTCCCGCCCTTTTGCGATATGGTGCAGGTCACGCTTTCCTCAGCCTACGAGGATGAGCTGATGACGGCAGCCGTTCGCCTTTCCTCGTTCATGGGGGGGCTGGCAAGGCGTGAATATGCCGATCTGCCAATGATTATCTTTGGCCCTTTTGAGGCAGGGGTGTACAAGGCGGCCGGGCGCTACCGCCTGCGCATGGTGGTTAAATGTCGGCTGAATAAGCAAAGCCGCGCTTATTTTTCACGTGTATTGATTGATTTTTCAAGCCAGATCGGCCGGCGGATCGCCGTGTCGCTGGATATGAACCCACTTTCATAAATCAGGAGGTGCCGTATGGCCGTATTACAAATTGTAAAGGTAGAGCAGGATGAGGGGCTTCTTCGCAAGATCAGCCGCCCTGTTACCGAAATCACCCCCCGTATTCTTACCCTGCTTGACGATATGATCGAAACGATGCGCAAGGCAGACGGTTGCGGTCTTGCCGCTGTGCAGGTAGGTGTGCTTCGCCGCGTGGTGGTCATTGAGACCGAGCCGGGCAAGGTGCACGAGCTGATCAATCCCGAGATCATCAGCCGCAAGGGTGTGCAGGAGGAGGGCGAGGGCTGCCTGTCTATCCCCGGTGAAAGCGGTATTACGCGCCGCCCGATGACGGTAACCGTGCGCGCACAAAACCGCCAGGGCGAATGGTTCGAGCTGACCGGTACAGGTCTCCTTGCCCGTGCCATCTGCCACGAGACCGATCATTTGGATGGCAAGCTGTTTACCGATGCCGTGATCCGCCCGATGGATGACGACGAATAAAGCGCTACCTTAGGAGAATACTATATGAAGATACTGTTTATGGGTACGCCGGATATTGCCGCTTCCTGCCTGCGTGCCTTGTTGGACGATGGGCAAAACGTGGTAGGTGTGGTCACACAGGCCGATCGGCCCCGTGGGCGCGGCTATGCGCTAACGCCGCCGCCTGTTAAGGTGCTGGCGCTGGAGAAGGGGATCCCGGTCTACCAGCCCGCCACCCTGCGTGACGAGGCCTTTGCCACCACCTTGGCCGAGATCGACCCCGATCTGATCGCCGTGGTGGCCTATGGCAAGATCCTGCCGCTCTCTGTGCTTTCTTATCCCGCCTACGGCTGCATCAACGTGCATGCCTCGCTTTTGCCCAAGTATCGCGGCGCAGCGCCGATCCAGCGTGCCATCATGGCAGGCGAGACGGTAACCGGCATTACCACCATGTATATGGAGGAGGGGCTGGATACCGGCGACATGCTGCTGACCGAGGAGATTGCGATCGGCAAGACCGATGATTTTGGCAGCATTCACGATCGCATGGCCGAGGTGGGTGGAAGGCTTCTGTGCCGCACCGTTCGTGATCTGGCTGCCGGCACAGCCGTGCGCCGCAAGCAGGATGATGCGCTTGCCACCTATGCAAGCAAGATCGAAAAGGCAGATTGCCATATCGATCTTTCGCGTTCGGCCGTCGAGCTGGATCCCTATATCCGCGGTCTCTCGCCCATCCCGCTGGCCTTTGTTCGCCGCCCGGACGGTAAAATGATCAAGATTCTGCGTGCCGAGGCCGCTACCGGAAACGGTGCGCCCGGCGAGGTGCTGGCCTTAGATGACCGTGGCGAGGGCGGTATTTTGGTCGCCTGTGGCCAGGGGGCGCTTTGGCTGCGCGAGATCGTGCCTGAGGGGAAGGGGAAAATGCGTGCTGCTGATTATATTCGCGGCAGGCAGATACAAATTGGGGAGGTTCTTGCCTGATGCCTTACGGCTTCTTTTACTTCGATCCTTTGTACGTGATTTTGGTTCTGCCGGCGGTTATCCTGGCACTTTGGGCGCAATGGAACGTCAATCACACCTTTCAAAAATACAGCCGCGTGCCTACCCACCCCGGTATGACGGGCAAGGAGGCCGCGCGTCTGGTCTTGGATCGCAACGGCCTTCACCACGTGCAGATCGAGCTGGTAAGCGGCAAGCTTTCTGACCATTTTGATCCGCGCAATAACGTGATCCGCCTCTCAGACGAGGTGTACCACGGCGGCAATGCGGCCGCCATTGGCGTAGCCGCGCATGAAGCAGGGCATGCCGTACAGTATGACGAAGGGTACGTACCCATGAAGATCCGTTCAGCCATCATTCCTGCTACCAATATTGGTTCAAATCTATCCATTCCGCTGATTTTGCTGGGTATTGTATTCGGCGTGCCGGCGCTTGCCTATGCCGGTGTGATCGCCTTTTCACTTTCTACGCTGTTTCAGCTGATCACGCTGCCCGTTGAATTTAACGCAAGCCGGCGCGCCATGGTTGCCATTCGTGAATGCGGCCGCTTTGGCGAGGAAGAGGCCGGTGCGGCACGCAAGGTGCTCTCTGCCGCTGCCATGACCTATCTTGCGGCTCTTGCCGTTTCTCTTGCCAACCTGCTGCGGCTGGTTGTCATTGCATCCGGCAGCCGCCGGCGTGATTGATATGCGCCCGGCCAATACACGCGCTCTCGCTCTTCGTCTTCTTACTGAATGGGAGAGTGGAGACCAGTTTATCAACCTTGTGCTGGAAAAGGAAGAGGTCGCATCGCTGTCGGTTGCTGATAAGCGCTTTTTAACGGTGCTGCTGTACGGCACGGTTGAGCGTATGCTGACGCTGGATTATTATATTTCCGTTTTGGCCAACCGTCCGGCAAAGGATCTTTCGCCGCATACGCGCCGCCTGCTACGCCTGGGGCTTTACCAGCTTTGCTTTATGCAGGGGGTGCCCGACCACGCCGCCGTTAGTGAAACGGTGGCCTTAGCCGGCAGCCGCTCTGAGCGTGGCTTCGTAAACGCGATTTTGCGTGCGGCACAGCGCGCGCCTGAAAAGTGCCGGCCGCCGCTGCGCAGCGAAAACCTCGTGCGCCACCTCTCTGTTGCGTATTCCTTTCCCAAGGATACCGTGCGGCATTTTCTATCTGCCTATGGGGAAGCGCTTTGTGAGCAGATCCTTTCTGCGTTTTACGAGGCGCAGCCGCTGACGCTGCGTGTCAATACCTGCCGCACAAGCCGCGAGGCGCTTTTACAAAGATTGCTGGATGCCGGCCATACCGCTGATTGTACGCCGTATTCGCCGGTTGGTATTCGCATGGCGCATAGTGTAGATCCTACTATGCTGCCGGGCTTTGCCGAGGGGGATTTCTTTGTTCAGGATGAAGCATCGCAGATCGCTACCTGCGCGCTTGGTGCTACACCGGGGGCTACGGTGGTAGATACCTGTGCTTGCCCCGGTGGCAAAAGCTTTGGCGCGGCTATGGATATGAATGACCAAGGTAGCTTGTACGCCTTTGATCTGCATGAAAGCAAGCTGCCCTTGATCAAAAAAGGTGCCGGCCGCCTGGGGCTTTCCTGTATAACCGCAGAGGCGCACAACGGAGAAAATCCAAAAAACGAGCTTTACCAGAAGGCAGATTTTGTCATTTGCGATGCACCGTGCTCCGGCCTTGGCGTTCTTGGCAAAAAGGCAGATCTGCGTTATCGTGGGGAAGAGCGGCTGCAAAGCCTGCCTCCCCTACAGAGAAAAATTCTTGATGCTGCCGCTACATACGTGCGCCCAGGTGGCGTTTTGCTGTATGCCACCTGTACCATCAACCGCGCTGAAAATGAAGACGTGCGCGAGGATTTTTTGAACACACATGCTGATTTTTCGGCCGAGCCGTTTGCCGTGGGTGCCCTATCGGCGCCGGAGGGGTATTGCCAGCTGCTGCCACCCGTGCACCATACAGATGGGTTCTTTATTGCTAAATTCAGAAGAAAATAGGACGATGTTATATGACGATCAATCCAACGCTTACGGTAGGTGATCGGGTCGATATCCTGTCGCTGACCCCGGACGAGCTTTCCGCCTTTTTTGCTTCACTCGGTCAACCGGCGTATCGCGCCAAGCAGGTCTTTCCCTTGCTGGCGCGTGGGCTTTGCTTTGATGAAATGACCAATCTGCCAAAGAATTTGCGCGGGATTTTGGAAGAAAAGTGCGTTTTCACCCTCCCCGCGGTAGAGAAAAAGCTGGTTTCACGTATTGATGGAACCATCAAATATCTTTTTCGCTTGCATGACGGGGCCTGCATTGAAAGCGTGCTGATGCATTACGAGCACGGGAATAGTCTTTGCATTTCCAGCCAGGTGGGCTGCCGTATGGGCTGTCGCTTTTGCGCTTCCACCATCGGCGGCAAGGTGCGCGATCTTCTCCCCTCAGAGCTGCTGGGGCAGGTGATCGCCGCCCAAAAGGATAGCGGTGAGCGCGTTTCTAATATCGTGATGATGGGCATTGGTGAGCCGCTTGATAACTTTGACAACGTGATTCGCTTTTTGCAGCTGGTCAACCACGAGGCGGGGCTTTGCATTGGGTATCGGCATATTTCGCTATCTACCTGCGGCTTGGCAGACCGTATTCGTGATCTGGCCGCCGTTGATCTGCCCATCACGCTCTCAATTTCGCTGCACGCCCCGACCGATGAGCAGCGCTCGGCCATCATGCCGATCAATAACCGCTATCCTTTAACCTCTTTATTTGCGGCCTGCCGGGATTATTATCAAAAAACAGGCCGTCGTATCTCCTTTGAATATACCTTGATCGCCGGTAAAAATGATCGCGAGGAGGATGCTCGCGCCTTGGCTGATTGCCTGATCCAGGCTTTCCGCTCAACGGGTGCACCGCTTCATGTAAACCTGATTCGTGTGAACGAGGTAGAGGGAACCGGCTTTAGCCGTGGCACGAAGGAAAGTGTGAATGCCTTTGCTGCTTATCTTGAAAAGCGTGGCATCGTAGCTACCGTTCGCCGCCGCCTGGGGGCAGACGTGAATGCTGCCTGTGGGCAGCTGCGCCGCTCGGCCGCAGAAGGGAAGCCGGAAGCATGAGCGGGGGGAAAAACAAGGTTCGCGTATTTGCAGACAGCCACATTGGCTGTGTGCGTGATGAAAATCAGGATGCCTATTCTGTTTGCACCGTTCATGGTGGCACGCTTGCCGTGGTGTGTGATGGAATGGGTGGTGCTGCCGGTGGCCGTGTAGCGGCGGATATTGCCTGCGAAACATTCTGCCGTAGATTTTCTTCTGTTTATGATGATATTATGAGCGATGAGCATGCCGCTTTTGATCTTCATCGCCTGTGCAGCGATGCGGTTTATGCCGCTAACCAAGCCGTTTTTGAGCGTGCCGTGACCACGCCGGCCTTGCAAGGCATGGGCACAACGCTGGCGGCTGCTTATCTGCGTGATGAACGGTTGTACGTTACCAACGTAGGGGATAGCCGCGTGTATCTTTATCACGCCGGCAGACTGGCGCGCGTGAGCCATGACGATTCACTTGTTCAGCAAATGATAGATGCCGGCCGCTTAACAGAGGATGAAGCGTGGGAGAGTGACCAGCGCCATCTGTTGACAAGAGCTTTGGGAACAGCACCATACGTCGAATGCGGATTTTACGCGGCAGAGGTTTCTCCCGGTGATGTGGTTTTAGTTTGCAGTGACGGCCTGACGGCACATTACCGCGACAGCGAGCTTGCTGACGTGCTCGGCGGCGAGACGGAGGCCGCTGCGCTGACGAAGCGCTTGATTGAGGGGACTTGCTCGCGCGGTGGCCGTGATAACGTAACGGTGGTTTGCTTGCATATTGATTGATACAGTCAGAATGAGGGGGTGTAGGGATGGAACGGCTTGAAGACCTTTCCGGTCAGCTGCTTGACGGGCGCTATGCGCTGCGTGCCGTTATCGGCACCGGCGGCTCTGCCGTTGTGTTCCGCGCCGAGGATCTGCTTCTGCACCGTGCCGTTGCGATAAAAATGCTGCGCAGCGAGGCTGCCCCCGGCACGATTGGCGAGGGGAAGACCTATGCTGAGCGGCTTGCCAAGCAGGCAGAAGCGCGGCGCATCAACCGCGAGGCCTTTGTGCGTGAAAGCATTACGGCCTCTATTCTCTCACACCCGAGCATTGTCACCATTTTTGACGTATGTCCGGAAACGGATAACCCTTATATAGTCATGGAGCTGGTGCAGGGGAGATCACTTGCTACGCGTATGGAGGAGGTTGGTGTTCTTCCGTTACATGAGCTATTGTTGATCAGCCGTCGGATCTTAGAGGCACTGGTTGAAGCGCACGAGCGAGGCATCGTTCACCGGGACCTAAAGGCGCAAAACGTGTTGCTGACGCGTGAAGGGGGCGTTAAGGTGACCGATTTTGGCATTGCTGAGATTGCCGGCCGCCGCACCTTGGAAATCGAGGGCAAGGTGCTGGGAACGGCCGATACCATGAGCCCCGAGCAGGCAAGTGGGGGGCGGGTGGATGCCAGAAGCGATCTGTATTCACTTGGTGTATTGATGTATCAGATGGCCACCGGCCACCTACCGTTTGAGGATGATGATCCAAAAACGGTTGCCTTTCTACATCAAACAGAGCCACCGCGCTATCCCACCACGCTCAACCCGGCAATCCCGCGCGGGCTGGAGCAGATCATCTTGACCGCCCTGGAAAAAGAGGCGGATAAGCGCTTTGCATCTGCCTCCGCCATGCTGGCTGCCGTGCGCACGTTAGAAAAACGACCGCGCCATATCTTTCGCCGCTTTTCACACAAGCGCGTGACGCTGGAAAGCCGCCTGGCACGCAACGCAGTCGCGCCGCTTTTTGCGGGCGCTATAGCTGCTGCCTTGCTTTTTACTCTTGTTTTTGCATTTACGGGCGGGCTGCGGCAAGAGAATGTCAGCATCGTTACGCTTGGCGCCTATATAGATAGGCAGTACGCAGACGTAGCGGCAGAGCTTGATCCGCACATCTCGATACAGCTGCGCTACGTGCTGCGCACCGATCTGCCGGAGGGGTATATTGTGGAGCAATCCCCCGATGCCGGCACTCGCTGGAAATTCGATCGTGAAGATGATCGTGAGACGTTATGGCTTCAGGTCGTGACCCATGACCCCACTCAAGTAACAGGATAGGTATCTATGAAAAATCGCATTGACGGAAGAGTTGTCAGCAGTGTCGGAGGGCTTTTTGAGGTTCTTTGTACTGAAAATGGTGAAGAGCGCCGTATCCCTTGCCGCGCACGCGGCAGCCTGCGCCGCGATGATGCGCGTGTGCTGGTTGGCGATCTTGTTATGGTTGGTATGAAGGACGGTGCGCGCGGCGAAACCGTGATCGACGAGGTCGCACCGCGCAAAAATGCGCTGATCCGCCCGCCACTTGCTAATTTGGACGAGATGTACGCCGTTCTCGCCGTGAAAGATCCAACCCCCATGCCGGAAACCACGGACAAGCTGCTTGCCATTATGGAGCATAACCGTATCAATTGCACCGTGGTACTGACGAAGACCGATCTTTCTTCTAAAGAAGCATCGCGCTTGGCTGCGCTTTATCGCCTGGCAGGCTATGAGGTCTTTTGCGTGAGCTCGTTCAGCGGTGAGGGGATAGACGCGCTTGCCGATCATTTGCGCGCGCATTTGGCCGGCGGTCGCACGGCCGCCTTTGCCGGGGCATCCGGCGTTGGTAAATCCTCGCTCATCAACGCCCTGTTTCCGGCTCTTGGCTTAACAACGGGAGAGATCAGCAAAAAGATCGGTCGCGGAAAAAACACAACCCGGCATACCGAGCTGTACCCTGTATATGGAAGGGCGGAGGGGGGCTTTTTAGCCGATACCCCCGGCTTTAGCATGCTGGATTTCGTTCGTTTTGATTTTATGACCTGGCAGGATCTGCCGCACGCCTTTCGCGAGTTTGCTCCCTATCTTGGCGAGTGCCGCTATGGGGATTGCAATCACGTAAAGGAGGAGGAATGTGCGATTCGCGCAGCGGTAGAGAAGGGGGAGATCGCTACGTCTCGTTATGAGAGCTATACCTCTCTCTATGCCGTTTTGCGCACGAAAAATCCCTATGCCGGAGAAAAATAAAAATATTTCAAAAACTTTGCAAAAACCTATTGACATTTTACATAAAATGCGTTATAATGCTGTTGTTATCCTAAGACAGCAGGTTCCCGTAAAGGTGCACAGCACTCTCCTGCCGAGGTGAAGCGTTAATAACTTATGTGTATTATCCTTTTCTCGGTGTGCTATGCCATGCGGGAGAAGGATTTTTTATTTGATACGGAGGTGAAACCAAAAATGCCCAGCAACAAGATTCTTGAGCAGAAGCAAAACATCGTAAAAGAGTTGGCAGAAAAGCTGCGTAACGCACAGGCAGGTGTCGTTGTCAACTATCAGGGTATCACCGTAGAGGCAGACACTCAGCTGCGTAGAGAGCTGCGTGCCGCAGGCGTAGACTACATGGTAATGAAGAATACGCTGACCGGCCGCGCATGCGACGAGGTTGGTCTCGGCGATATGAAGCAGTACCTTGAAGGTATGACCGCTATCGCTATCTGCGGCGATGATCCCATTGCCCCCGCCAAGATTACCAAGGCTTATGCGGAAAAGATCGAATCCTTTAACGTAAAGGCCGGTTTTATTGACGGTGCTGTTATTGATGCAGCAAAGGTTGAAGAGCTTGCAGCCATTCCGTCGAAGGAAATTCTTATCGCGAGAATGCTTGGCAGCTTGATCGGCCCTGTACAGAGCCTTGCGTTCGCTCTGCAGAGCGTCGTAGACAAGAATGGTGAGGAAGCACCCGCTCCCGCAACCGAGGCGTAAGCCTAACACAAAACAAAAATTAAAAACATTCTATTAATAAGTGGAGGATATCACAATGGCAAACGAAAAGACCACCCAGATCCTCGACCTCATTAAGGGTCTGACGATTCTGGAACTCTCTGACCTGGTAAAGGCAATTGAAGAAGAATTTGGCGTATCCGCAGCTCCTGTTGCAGTTGCAGCAGTTGGCGGTGCAGCCGCTCCCGCAGCAGCCGCTGAGGAGAAGACTGAGTTCGACGTAGTCCTGAAGGCATTCGGCGCTAAGAAGCTCGATGTTATCAAGGTTGTACGTGAGATCACTGGTCTCGGCCTGAAGGAAGCAAAGGAAATGGTTGACGGTGCTCCTAAG
>JAZQVK010000001.1:0-3278 GCA_045631765.1 Eubacteriales bacterium | reverse complement strand
CTCGCGATCATCGCGTTTTTTGTGCCCGAGGGACCTTGGATGCTCGTTGCAATACTTGCGCTTTGCGCGGTCTTCCTGATGCCGTGCTTCTACGCATTAAAGCTCGAGGTCAACGTAGGTGCTTACAAGTGCAAAAATTGTGGTTACGAGATCGTGCCTACCTACAAGCAGGCACTGAATGCCATGCACAGAGGAACGACACGGTACTTGAAGTGCCCGAAATGCAATAAACGCACTTGGTGCAAGAAGGTGTTGAAGAAGTGAGCTTCAATTTGTGGAGATATTTGTGAAGCAGTTTATAAAGACATATTGGAACCCCCTTTTGTTTTCTGCCTTGTTTGGGATTTTTGGCGGTTTCTTTACGGGTCTTTTTGTATTAGACAGTTATCCCGCAGAGATGCAACAGCAGCTTGTGGACGAATTGGCCGCCAGCGGACTTGGAGGGGTTTCTCCTGATATCATGATGGGCGTTATTAGGCTTGATGTTTGGTTGGTTGTATAGAAAATACGGTTTGCGTTATTCAATGATCGCACACGGTGGATGCCATATTGTATCAAAGCTAATTTGGATCATGTTTATATAAATCCCAATTCGCTCTGCAGCACAGCGATGAATGCCGGTGCGGTTGTTTTGCGAAAATGGGTGCAACATATTTCCACAAATTATATATGCAGAAAACGCTGCCGTCCTATTTCTTTTTTGGTGATTTTGTGTTATAATTTGCTTAAATCAACACGTTACGCAAATCTTGTTGTTCCGTTTCTTTTTTGTGGTTGGTATAATAAAGGTACAATAAAAACAACAAAAAAGGAGAAATAACAATGAACACAGACAAGATTTACGCAGAATCCATCGCCAAGGAGTACGCACCCAAGGACAAATCGAAAATTATGGCGCTTCGCAAGCTCGATGCAAAGGCAAAGCTCCCCGCAACTGTTTTTACCTATACCTTCGGTATTGTTTCTTCGCTTGTATTTGGCACAGGAATGTGTCTTGCTATGCAGGTTATCGGCAATAACATGGTACTCGGCGTTATCGTTGGTATCCTGGGTATGCTGGGGTGCGGTGTGAATTACCCGATCTACACCAAAATGCTTGAAAAAGGCAAAAAGAAGTACGCGTATGAGATTATGGAGCTTGCAAGAGAGATCAGTGAGGAGAAATAAGCTTTTACGGGGGCGATCTTATGAACAAAAGCGAAAGCAAATACTTTAATACCGCGATCAGAATGGACGAGGCCCTCATTACGCTGCTTGAGAAAAAGGACTTTGAATATATCACCATCAAAGAGATTTGTGCTACGGCAGAGGTCAATCGGTCCACCTTTTACCTGCATTACGAGAACACCTCGGATTTGCTAAAGGAAACCACGCGCTATATAATCGATAAGCACCTGTCCTACTATAAGCTGGATAAGGAACAAATTTCTCTGCCATTAAAAAGCTGCAAGCGAGAGGAGCTTTTGTTTATCACAGAGGAGTATCTTACGCCATATTTGACGTTTATTAAAGATAACCAGCATCTGTTTAAGGTGTCCATGAAGGAATTTCATTCCATGAATATGGACGAGGTATATGGCAGGATGTTTGAGCATATTTTCAACCCTATTCTTACTCGCTTTTGCGTGCCTGAAAAAGACCGTTCCTATATGATGAAATTCTATCTGACGGGTATTTTTGCTATTGTTCTGGAATGGCTTAACCGGAATTGTTCGGATGATATGCAAAATGTTATTAAGGTCATCACCGATTGCGTGATGGGCGAAAGAAACATAAATGGATAAGCGCCTGAAGCGTGCGAGGCCAACACAGAAAACAATAACGGATTCTGCATTTTGTGCATATACCTGATTTTTAGGAAGTAGCTATTATGGAATTTCATGAAAAATTACAAGAGCTGAGAAAGCAAAAGGGGATCACCCAGGAGGAGCTTGCAAAGAGCTTATTCGTCTCCCGCGCCGCTATTTCCAAATGGGAATCGGGTAGGGGGTATCCCAATATTGGTTCTCTGAAAATGGTTGCACAGTTTTTCGGAATTACGGTGGATGCACTTCTGTCCGGGGACGAATTGCTCAGCATTGCCGAAGCGGAATCCCTACAAAAGGAGCGCCATGCGCGTGACCGCTTGTACGGTCTGCTGGATCTGAGCGCCGCTATGCTTCTTTTTCTGCCCCTTTTTGCGACGGCCGCAGAGGGGGTCATTCAAATAGGGTCGCTTTTATCTCTTGTGGGTATGCAGCCCTATCTGCGCATATTCGATCTGCTCCTTGTGGGGGGCATGATCATTACCGGCGTCCTGACACTCTCTTTACAGAGCTGCGAGCGGCCGCTCTGGCTGAAATGCAAGACAGTGCTCTCTCTTGCGTTTGGTACGGTACTGCTCCTGCTTCTTATGATCAGCGCACAGCCGTATGCCGCTGTTTTTGCTTTTGCATTGCTGGCAATAAAGGTTTTTTGGTTGATCAAACGGCCGTGATACGGTTCGTATCACGGATGTAACGCATCGTTTCTTGTCTTTTTTTGCGCGATCGGTTACCCTATATACAGGCGAAAGCCAATTTTGGGAACAGGTAGGCTTGTCAGATGAAGAAACGAACATATGTGCGCTTTTTTATAGCATCAGCATTTCTCCTTGCCTTTGTGCTGTGGACGGTGCTGGTGCTTTTTGTGGATGTGCAGGCGGTTGGCCCGCAAGGATCTGCCGTTGGTTTTGCGGCGTGGAATGCCCGCCTGCATCAGCTGACCGGTGTACATATGGGCATGTATACGGTTACAGATTGGCTTGGGCTGGTGCCGATCGGCGTGGCGCTGGGGTTCGCCATTTGCGGCCTGGTGCAATGGGTGCAGAGAAAAGACATTCGCTTGGTCGATCGCAGCATATTGTTTCTCGGCTTGTTTTATATTCTTGTGATGGCGGTGTATATCCTTTTTGAATATGTCGTTATCAATTATAGACCCATATTGATCAACGGTTATCTGGAGGCCTCGTATCCGTCATCTACGACGATGCTTGTGCTATGCGTGATGCCAACAGCCATGATGCAGCTTTCCATCCGCATCCGAAGCCACATCTGCAGGCAGTTCGTTCTCCTTTTGATGGGAGGCTTCATTGCGTTTATGGTGATCGGACGTCTTCTGTCCGGCGTGCATTGGTTTTCAGATATCCTCGGCGGTGTCCTGGTCAGTACCGGGCTGGTTGCGTTGTATGCGGCTTTTACTGCTTTTTGATTTATAATCAAAAAAACGAATGGCTTTTGCTTTGCTTTCGTACAGAAGCG